>CAZZJG010000050.1:0-5846 GCA_964654395.1 uncultured Candidatus Izemoplasmatales bacterium | reverse complement strand
GCTTTGTACAATACTGCAATTATTATTCAAAATAATAAGTTTCTTGGAATTGTTCCGAAATTGTATTTGCCTAATACAGGTGAGTTTTATGAAAAACGTTGGTTCCAAAGTGGTTTTCATATCATCGAAGATGTTCATGAGGTATCGTTACTTGGTCAAACCGTTCCTTTTGGCTTGATTGTGTTTGAAGATATAGTAAATGACGTTTCATTTGGTGTCGAAGTTTGCGAAGATATGTGGGCGCCATTTAGTCCAGGGAATATTTTGTCATTGAATGGGGCTAGAATAATTCTTAACCTTTCTGCTTCCAACGAAGTATATGGTAAACGTGATGTGCGAAGACGCGCTATTCTTGACCATTCCCGCAGAAATGCTGGTGCGTACGTATATTGTAGCGCTGGTGTGAATGAATCTTCTAGTGAGACCGTATTTTCTGGTCACAACGTTATTGCGCAAAGCGGTGAATTGCTTGTTGAGACAGAACACTTTAAGCAAGAGAGTGAAATAATTTATGGCGATATTGATTTAGTTAAAATTGATTATAGTAGAAGAACTAATGCAAGTTACCGCGATAGTTTACATCGTTATCCTCATTTAATACGAAAAGTATCCATAACAATCCAGCCAACTACCAAATACGAGTTTGCAAAAGCATTTGATGCGACGCCTTTTGTACCTAAAAAACATCAATTTGCGGCATTTGAGAAAATTTCTGCGTTACAAGAAAACGCCCTTATTAAAAGGCTAAAACATATTGACTTGGACACAGTTGTGATTGGTGTGAGTGGCGGACTTGATTCTACACTTGCTTTGCTGATTGCTTGTCGCGTTTTTGATGCGATGAAAAAGGATCGGAAGGGTATAATTGCGGTGACAATGCCAGGACCTCATACTAGTAAAATTACTAAACGTAATTCACTCGATTTGATGAAAAAACTACGTGTTACAGCTATGGATATTGATATTACAGCTCATGTAAAAGAGCATTTTAAATTGATTGGGCATGATGAAACGATACAGGATATAACATATGAAAATACGCAGGCTCGTATCCGAACAACAATCTTGATGAATTTAGCTAATAAGCATGGTGGAATTGTCCTTGGAACGGGTGATTTGAGTGAACTTGCATTAGGTTGGTGTACATATAATGGCGACCAGATGAGCATGTATTCGATTAATGCAGGTATCCCAAAAACATTGGTTCGTTTTATGATAGAACAATATGCCCTAAATCAATTTGAGGAGCTTTCAGAAACGCTTCTTTCTATAGTCGGTACGCCAATTACACCAGAACTTCGCAGTAACCAAACGACAGAAGAAACGATTGGTAAATATGAAATAAACGATTTTATTATCCATCGCGTCTTACGTCATGGAGATGATGCATCGCGTCTAGAGTGGCTCCTTGGGAAAGTGTTTGATTTAACCAAAGAACAAACCAAACATTACGTCCAACAATTTTTTGCGCGGTTTTATTCGATGCAATTCAAAAGACAAACACTGCCAGATGGGCCTAAAGTACTAGATATTTCCATTAGTCCACGTGGAGACTTGCGTCTTCCAAGTGATCTCGATCATCAAGGATAGAAATGAGTGGTAAAATGAAAAAAAAAGTAGTTATCGGTTTATCTGGTGGAGTAGATAGCAGTGTCGCTGCGGCCTTGCTTTTGGAACAAGGTTATGAAGTTATCGGTTTGTTTATGCGTAATTGGGATAGCACGATAAACAATGACTTTCTAGGTAATCCGACCATTAATGATGATGTTTGCCCGCAGGAAATAGATTATCAAGATGCAAAAGAAGTAGCTGATAAACTCAATATCCCCCTTTATCGAGTTGATTTTGTACAAGAATATTGGGACAATGTATTTAGTTATTTCTTAGATGAATATAAAAAAGGAAGAACACCAAATCCAGATATTTTATGCAATAAATATATTAAATTTGATGCTTTTTATGAGCATACGAAACAGTTTAACCCAGATTATATAGCTATGGGGCATTATGCTAGAGTTCGTCATGGAGAGCATCCACAGCTTTTACGAGGTGTAGATAATAATAAAGATCAAACTTATTTTTTGAGTCAACTAACTGAAAAACAATTGTCTAAAGCGCTTTTTCCGGTAGGAGAACTGACCAAAAAACAAGTTCGTGAAATCGCTAGAAAGTATGATTTAGTTACAAAAGATAAAAAAGATTCGACAGGTATCTGTTTTATAGGAGAACGCGATTTCGCAGCCTTTTTGAAAAACTATTTACCAAATCAACCAGGTGATATGGTGACTGAAGATGGTCGTGTCCTTAAAAAACACGATGGGTTAATGTACTATACTATTGGTCAAAGGAGAGGACTCGGCATTGGTGGGTCAAGTGAATTTGGAAACGAACCATGGTTTGTTATTGGGAAGAATTTACAAAAGAATCAATTGGTTGTAGGTCAAGGCTTTCATCATCCAACTCTTTATAGCGATTCATGTCTTGTAGAAGATGTCAACTTAATTAACTTAGGTCGATTTGAAGGAAAACTTAATTGTACCGCAAAATTCCGTTACCGACAGAAAGATTATGCTGTGACAATTCAGTATCAAGGTGATGATTTGTTTATTGAGTTTGAAGAAGACATAAGAGCTATTACACCTGGACAAGCAGCCGTGTTTTATGACGGTGATGTTTGTCTTGGTGGTGGGTTTATCAAAGAGGCTTATAAAGACGGTAAAAAACGTCAGTATTAATACATAAGGGGGAATGCTATGAAGAAATTTGGCATCGCACTTGCTGGTGGTGGTGCGCGAGGAGCTTATCAAATTGGTGTGTGGAAAGCACTTCGTGAGCACGGATTAGATAAATATATTAGTTGTTACAGTGGTGCTAGTGTCGGGTCACTTAATGCTGCGTTAATGGCAATGGGCGATTATGATTTAGCTTATAAAATTTGGCTTAATTTAGATAAAACATCATTGTTTCATTTAGAAGATAAAATTACTAGGCGCATTCAAAAAGAAAAATTAAATTTTCTTAACCGGGGAATTTATGATACGAAACGCTTAGAACGTATGTTAACAGATTATCTTGATTTTGAGCGTGTGAAAGAAAAAGATGTGTTTGTGACCACGACTTATCTTGGAGATAAAAGATCAACATTTTTTGATTTGCTTCGCACAAATTACAAACACTATTTTCACAAAGATACGCAAGTTCGTTATGTAAATTTAAAAAAACAAAATAACAAATATATTGTCCAATCATTGATTGCCTCTTGCGCTATTCCAATTGTTTTTCGGCCGGTTGAAATTAATGGCGAAACATTTTATGATGGCGGTGTCCTCGATAATACACCATATAGTCCATTAGTAGAAGCTGGTTGTGATGTTGTACTGATCGTGGACCTTTATAAATTCAGTCCGCTTCGCATTATAAAACCGACAGGTGCGAAATTTGTAACAGTGTATCCACAAAAAAGTTTGCGACGAATTTTGGACTTTAACCAAAAAAGAATACATGAACGATTTGAACAAGGCTACCATGATATGAGCGCAAAAATAGATAAGTTAAAACAATTATTATTGGCAAAAGAGTAAAAAAACACCTTCATTCATACTATGAAAATGGAGGTGTTTTATATGAAGAAACTATTACTAGTTAGTTTGTTGTTTTTGTTTATGAGCATGTCAATAAACAAAGTGTATGGGGCGGAATATTTATCATACCAAGAAATAACATTTGAACATCAAGGAATGAGATTTCTCGATGATTATACACAATCGATGTATGATAAATATTATGAAAAAGTATCAAAAAAGAAGTTTTGGGGGTGGAGAACTTATACTGCATACAAGACAGAACCACTTTCTTTTGTGAAAGAAACCTTATACAAAATTCACAATGATGGCACTAGCGCAATTACAGAGACATTTCATTTTGAAACAGGAAAAACAGTTAAAAAACAATTCAGCGCTTCAGGGCTAGTTGGCCTTTCTGGGAAAGGTGAAAGTGAAGGATTTAAGCTAGGTTTGGAAGAAAAATTAGAAACCTCTATTACAGCGGTGGTGACTACTTCCTACGAAGAAGAAATTACAATCAAAGTAAATGTGGATCCTGGCACAACACTCCTTGTACAAATTAAAGGCGAAGGGAAGGTATCAAATGGGGTAGCTGCGTATTATGTTTTTTGGAAACCGATTCGTATGGGAGGATGGGAAGTGTTCATTGTAACAACAGAATATTATAGTATTGTTAAGGAGAAAATCGTATGAGAGCGTTACATATTGGTTTAGCATTCCTTGCGATAATGCTTGCGATAATTATGTGGTTTTCAACAGATGAAGAGTTAGTGGTCATCGCAAAAAGTGTTAACATTTCTCTAGCGAAAACTGATGAACTTGAGACATTTTCTTATGATTTATTAACTAATCAAACACAAGGGTATTATTTTGATTCAAGTTACATTACATCGATATCGCTAGAAAACACAGATAAAGTGGTTTCATTAGCGCTTCAATCGGTAAGAATTATAGGGGATACAATCACCATTGAAAGTAAAAAATATGTCCCTTTGAGGTTGTATTTAAGACCTGAAATAGTGGTAAGCGAACAAGACATTACATTACTAGATGCCTCGTTAATAATCCAGTATGATAATGGAGAAAATCTTGCGTTACCCTTTGGAAATTTTCATTATTTAGTAAATATGCCAAGCCAAAGTGATTTTGCAATTGGCGCTTTATCTGCGACTTACGAGGTTATTTTTGGCAATCAAACTGTCTCGTCTGTTTCGATGGAAATACATAATCAAACAGGCATGATGGCGGAGATTACAAGTGTCTTTATCCCATCATCAATTGCAACAATGAATCTTCCACTAGCACGAAGAGATCAATTTTGTAGTAATGAATTGACTGTGCAAGAATGTTTTGGCCTAGATTCTTATGACTTTCATTTTCAACCAGCTCATAAGACGTTGAGTTGGATAATCTTACCTAATCAAAGCCTAGAGTTCTCAATACCCTTATCATACCTAATTGATGAGCCTTTATATCGGTTTCCGATAGTTGTGAATTATCAAGTTAATGGTATAGATAAATGGTGGGTTATGGATGATTTTCCTTTTATGCAAACGGCGTTATTTGATGAAAATTGGCTAGAAGGAGCGATAACAATTGTCCATGATTAAAATTAAAAATGTTGAAAAACATTATCCAAACGTGACATTACGTTATGGTAACATCGATATTTATGAAGGTGGAACAATCATCCTAGGTCAAAACGGAAGCGGGAAAAGCACATTGCTTAAAGCAATTGCTGGTTTAATTGAAGTAACTGGTCAAATTATTGTTGAAGGAAGTGTCAGTTACATGCCAGAGCGCACATCTTTTCCTAAAGAAGTTTTAGCGAGGCAATTTTTAACAACCCTTGATGTTTTTGATTTTAAATTGGTTAGGGAATTAAATTTAGCGAAACAACTAGATAAAGATTTATATGCTTTGAGTAAAGGAATGAGAGGAAAAGTAAATTTAATTCAATGCCTCGCCAAAAAGGCAACTTGGTATTTGCTAGATGAACCATCATCAGGACTTGATGAAGAATCTTTAACACAATTAGCACTATATTTATCAAGAAAGTCGTTTAATTGGATTATGTCAACTCACCACCGTAGTCGGTTTCAAGATTTAGCGGACAAGGTGATAGTACTTGATTAAAATACATCATTCATTTTTATTTCGTGAGACCGTAAGAAAGGTGAAGGTTGGACTTGTTTTTCTATATCTAGCGATATTGTTGCTGTTATCCGAGCTAAATCAACCACAGTCAGAACTATTTTTTTATAAAGATATGTACACTTGGGA
>CAZZJG010000049.1:2767-5918 GCA_964654395.1 uncultured Candidatus Izemoplasmatales bacterium | reverse complement strand
ATTTATTTAGAGGAAGGGAAACATACATTAACTATTTCAGTCACAAACGAACCAGTCGCATCGCTTTATCACAATTTACTAGATATCCTTGACCGTATGGATGTTTTGTCACGAGAAATCAATCGTTTGACAGGTGGACTTACTGATCGTTATCGTGATTATAAGTTAGACGTTTATATCCCTACGATTGTTTCGGATTTAATAGGGATAAAAGAAGATATAATTACCGCACAAAATGAGATTCGAAATTTATATCACGATGATAATATGGCAATTTTAAATGAGTTTGATTTAGCGATTCGTTATCTCAATCAGTTTATTGGAGATCCTGATGAAATACCGCCATTTAAAAGTAGATTCAATGAAGGTGAAGGAAGTATTTACGGCATTATTAATACGAACCTTCCATTTTTCGTAGATTCGCCATTACAACTTGATGAAATAGTATTTCATGATGTTAATTATGAATTACCTAATGCGAATGCTAGTTTTATAATTCGTACATATGAAAACCTTCGTTCGTTTTTTTATAGCTTTTTTGATCCTAAATATAACGAGTCACAAGTTGTAGATGAAGATACTGTCGAAATATGGGTGCGACAATCACGTCTTTATATTCAAATAATGCAGCGGATGATTGACGAAGAATTTACGCCACAAAGTGGCATAAAAGTACAACTTTCTGTTATGCCTGATGAACAAAAAATAATTTTAGCCAACGCTGCTGGGAGAACTCCAGATGCTGCTATGGGGTTAACTGTCACAAGACCGTTTGAGTTTGCGATTCGTGATATGATAGTTGATTTGCGTCTGATAGATGGTTTTTATGATTTGACGTCTGAGTTTAATAAAAATTCTTTTATACCCTTTATATATGAAGATGGAGTTTATTCTATTCCTGAAACAATGGATGTCAAACTACTGTTTTACCGCAAAGATATATTGAATTTTCTTGGCGTTGAACCACCTGAGACTTGGGAAGAAGTAGTTAGTTTAATACCGGTTATGCAAAAATATAACTATTTCTTCTATACACCACTTGGAGGAGACAATTCCTTCAAGACTTTTGGTGAAACAACACCGTTTATATATCAACATCACGGCGATATTTATAATGAATTTGGTGATAAAGCTACGTTAAACGAAAATGGCTCTTATGAGGCGTTTGAGTTCATGACGGATTTATTTAGTGTATATAACGTGCCTATTACAACATCAAACTTTTTCCAAAAGTTTCGCGATGGACTAGCTCCTATTGGCATCGGTGATGGTAATACTTACATTCAGCTTAAGTACGCCGCACCAGAACTTGCTGGACAATGGGGCGTAATGCCAATACCTGGTGTCGAGTATGAATATGATGATCCAAATGAATGTCCAGGCCCATTAACAGATGGACGGTGTATTGAACGTTGGGACCCAACATATGGTGTGTCGAGTGTAATATTTAATGACTCAACCAAAATTGATAAAGCATGGGAATATTTTAAATGGTGGTTCTCATCTCCAGTACAAAGTGAATTTACTTATCAACTACAATCTCTATTGGGAGATGAGTTCTTACATATGACCGCAAATGTTATTGCTTTTCAAACGAGTGCATGGCCTTCTGACAGTAAATATGAAGTTCTAGAACAATGGGAGTGGATTCGCACAGTTGGAAAAGTACCAGGTGACTATCTTGTAGAACGTGAATTATCAAATGCTTGGAACCGTGTTGTTAACGATGGTGTTGATGCTCGCGTAGCAATTGATGATGCAGTTTTGATTATGAATAGGGAGTTAAAACGAAAATTAGAAGAATTCGGTTATTATGAAGACGGTGAACCAATCAAACCGTTTGTTGTACCAACATATGAAAATATTGATCAATGGATGAAAGAAGGAGGCGACGACAATTGACACCAAATTATGAGACTGGATTAAAAAAATATCTACAATCACCTTGGCTTTTTGTCGCTCCTTTTGCTTTCATGTTCATTCTCATTATTGCCCTTCCGGTTTTAGCGGCTGTCTTACTTAGTTTTACATCCTTTAACACGATTCAAGCACCGGTGTTTGTGGGGCTTAAAAACTATGTTGATATTTTTACAGGAGATAGTATATTTTTACAAAAAGCTCTTCCAAACACAATTCTTTTTAGTGTTATCGTTGGACCAATTGGTTATATGTTAAGTTTTTTCCTAGCGTGGATGTTAGCACAAGTTCCACATAGAGCTCGCACAATTTATGCAGTTATTATCTATTCTCCTTCTATTACTGGGCCAATAATGATGGCTAATGTTTGGCGCGTTTTGTTCAGTGGGGATGAAGCAGGTCATCTTAATAATCTTCTTATGAATGTACTGCACTTAACAGATAATCCTATTCAGTTTTTACAGGATGCTGATATCTTATTTCCAATCATGATTTTAGTGTCTTTGTGGAGTAGTATGGGACTTGGCTATTTGGCTATGCTTGCTGGGGTGTTGAATATCGATCGTAGTTTATATGAGGCTGCTGCGATTGATGGGATGCGAAATCGCTGGCAAGAAATATTTTATATAACTATTCCTAGCATTAAACCACAGATGTTATTTGGTGCTGTTATGGCAATTATTGGTACTTTTAATAGCGCTGGCTTAGCGAGTGCATTAGCTGGGGGAACAGCGCCACCGCAGTACGCTGGATGGCTTATTGTTGACCACGCAAATGATTTTGGGTTTACCCGTTTTGAAATGGGCTATGCATCTGCAATTACGGTAATATTATTACTTATTGTCGTCTTTTTCAATCGTATATCATACCGCTTATTTGGAGAAAGGGGCTGAAGCAATGGCACGTTCCGGTATTACATTTAATCCAGACCGTTACAACAAAGACCAAAACGGGTTTCATGCCTTCTTAATTCTCTTGTCCATCTTTATGGGTCTTCCTATTGTATTTGTTTTTAACCACGCGTTTAAGCCTTTTAGTGAGTTATTTCAATATCCACCTAGATTCTTTGTTAGGAACCCGACGATAGAAAACTTTGCGCGGTTGATTTCCTTTAGTGAAGAATCGGGAATTCCTATTTCACGCTATATTTTTAATAGTGTGTTCACAACTACAGTGGTAGTAGTATTTTCTATCATCCTTAGTAGTTTGGCAGCTTTTGCGCTTTCCAAATTAC
>CAZZJG010000049.1:0-2757 GCA_964654395.1 uncultured Candidatus Izemoplasmatales bacterium | reverse complement strand
CAGTTTAAAGGAAAAGAATTATTAAATAAAATTAATCAATATTCATTGATGTTTGTCCCCGTAGCTGTTGCGATTCCACGGTTTCTCATTTTAATTAACATCGGAATTTATAACACTTATTGGGCTCATATTTTACCGCTTTTAGCTATGCCAGTAGGATTGTTTTTGGTAAAACAGTTCATGGACACGAACGTACCACAGGAATTGATTGAAGCGGCACGTATTGATGGTGCTGACAACTGGCGAATTTGGTGGAACATTGCGATTCCACTTGTAAAACCTGCGTTAGTTACGGTTGCTATCTTGGCTTTCCAAATCTCTTGGATGAACATGGAAGGGTCAAACCTATTTGTTGACCAAGAAGCTTTAAGAACCTTGCCATTCTACATGAGCACAGTAGTATCTCAGCAAGGTAATATTGTTGTCACAGCCGGTGTTGGAGCTGCGGCACAACTGATAATGTTTGTGCCTAACATTATCATCTTCATTATTATGCAAAATAAAGTCATGGCTTCCATGGCGACATCGGGGATTAAATAATGAAACTGCTAAAAAAAGCCCCAATGTTTGTATTTATGTTGGTTGTGCTGATTGTGCTCATCAGCATGACTACAAGTGTTTGGGCAACAAGTACGCCTTATTATACGTACACTACAGATAATGAATATGGTTTATACCGTACTTATGATGCTTATACTCCATCAAGACAAATAACAGAAATTGACGGGATTCCATTCCGCACATTAGAGTATGTGTTTGTCGATGAGGAAGACTATATATATTTAACTGATAGTGGATTTGCGAAAGTCTTTATTTTCGATAAAGACATGAACTTTGTTGATGAAATTTCGTATGCAGGGGATGAAGCAAATGGTATTCCACCTTTCTTTGGCGTGAATAGTGTTTACGTAACAAAAGACAAAATATATGTTCCTGATAGTTTCGCCAAAGCTGTCTTCGTATTTGACAGAAATCAAGCACTTCATCGTCAAAAAGAATACGTTTTATGGATGGAAGATGTTGATTTTGATGATGAACTTAGTAATGGTGATTTAATTTATATGGCTGATGTTGCGACATCTAGTCCTATTGGCGATCCTGTCTATGAAATTGAGATCGTTGGGACAACTGAAAGTGGACGCAATATTGTAGGATACAAAGATGTTAATACTGGTGAACTGTTATTTACGAAAATAGATGTAGAAGAGATGTTTGGTAAACTCTTTTCTTGGATTCAAACTGATTACAATGGCAAAACATTGAATAAACTGATTATTTTCGCCGAGCAAATCAAACCGATTGATGTAATTATGACGCCACAAGCACCTGTATTCCAAGAAGGATACACATTTGCACCAAGAAAGCTAGTTGTTGACAAGAGGGGAAATATGTATATTGTCGGGGCTCAAAGTGATAATGGGCTCATTATGTTGAACGATGAAGGTGAATTTTTAACTTTTTTCGGTGGTAATCCACTGAGAACTCCGCTTATCGATCAAATCCGTTCGGTGCTTCTTTCTGATGTACAAAAAGAAAAATTACGCGAACAATCAGGTATTTATATTGATTATATTTCAGGCGTGGCAATCGATGAAAAAGGTTTTATCTACACCGTTACATCAACGCTTTCAAGTGGTAATATTAAAAAATTAAATGTTTCAGGTCGCAACTATTTTAATTCTAGTGCGCCCGGTTGGGTAGGGGCAGTTGACCTTTCAGTTGGTAAGTATAATAATATCTTAGTTGTAGAAGAATATGGGTGGATTAATGAATACAGCGCGCAAGGAGATTTAGTCTTTTCCTTTAGTATTGCATCGCAAGGAATTAAACGTGATGGTCTCTTAGCACTTCCTAAATCGATTGCGATTGATAGCGAAGATAGACTTTATGTTGTTGACCAAGGTAATGGTGTTTTACAAACATATGAGCCAACGCCTTTTACCAATGCTGTTCACAAAGCATTTGAATCATATGATGCGGGTGATGAACAACAAGCAGAAGTGGATTGGCGGTATGCGTTAGAATACGCAACAGTGTTCGACATTGCGCACGAAGGACTTGGGAATGCACTTGTTAGGCAGGAAGATTATGCCGGAGCGCTCCATGAGTATACGTTAGCTTCTTATCGAACAGGTATTTCTGATACTTATTGGCAAGTTCGTCAAGATTGGATGGAAGATAATCTTGATACAGTTATATTGTTCCTTTTCTTGTTCTTTGTCGCTAAATGGATATTCGGTATATTTAATCGAAAATATGGTTTGACGCGTCCTTTAAAAAATGCTTGGCGCAATTTAAGAGGGCAATCTAAGCTCTTTGATGAACTTAGTTATATACCATACTTTATCAAGCTTCCACTTGATGGCTACTATGAAATTAAACGTCACAAAAGAGTTAGTGTAAAAACAGCAAGCGTTATTTATTTCTTATTAGCTGCGGTGTATGTAATGTATATGCGCGTGACAAATGTGATTTTCTTATCTGACCCATACGCAAGTGTATTGTATCGGTTGATTATTTTGATCGTAATTTTATCTTTATGGGTCGTTGCGAATTACTTTGTATGTTTAATTCGTGATGGAGAAGGTTCTTTTAAAGATGTTTATGTTGCGACAGCGATGAGCTTTACACCGATTCTATATGTCATTCCTGTAGTAACGCTTATGAGTAATGTGTTAACTTACCATGAAGCAGTGGTGTATAATTGACCTATCACCATCACCTTTATTTGGGTCGCATTTTATTTCTTCTTCTTGA
>CAZZJG010000048.1:0-5974 GCA_964654395.1 uncultured Candidatus Izemoplasmatales bacterium | reverse complement strand
ACCTTCGGTGCAAAGAAAATCGTAAAATGTTCTAACAGATGATATTTTTCTCGCAATTGATCTTGGTGTATAAATTTCGTGTAAGGTTGCGATGTAAAATCTTGCGATGCGGGGAGATACTTCGATTAAAGTGCCTAAATTTTCTCTTTGTAAAAAGTTTTCTAGTGTTCGTAAATCACCAATATAGGCAGTAGCGGTGTGCTCACTATATTGTCTTTCGGTAATGAGATATTGAAGAAACTCCTCGACAAGAGATTCATTCATGATCTATCACCAAACCAAAGTGCTTTTGGTCATCTTCTTGTATAATTTGAACAATCTTTTCTATTTCCGAAAGAGCGCGAGCAGCATATAGTTTTTTTCTTTCTTTTTTGCGATGTTTTTGATTAAGCGGAGTTAAAAGACCAAAATTAGCATTCATCGGTTGAAAGTCAGAAATGCTTGCATGGCTCACATAATGAGCTTGGGACCCGATGACGGTTGTAGGGGGAAAGATGATTTCTTTCAAACCAGCAAGCTGCCTAGAAAGAGCAATTCCGGCAAGGATGCCGCTTCCTGCGCTTTCTACATATCCTTCTACACCAGTTATTTGTCCTGCGAAGTATAAATCACTTCTTGCTTTTAAAAGGTAGTTTGGCGTCAGCAGTTTAGGACTATTGATAAAGGTATTACGATGCATTACGCCATAACGTACAATGGAGGCATTTTCTAGTCCTGGAATCATTTGGATGATGCGTTTTTGTTCGGGGAAAGTTAGATGTGTTTGAAAACCGACAATATTATACAATGTACCTTCTTTATTATCTTGGCGAAGTTGAACTACGGCATAAGGCCTTGTGCCATCTGGTCGTTCTAACCCCACTGGTTTCATTGGCCCAAAAAGCAGGGTCTTTTGACCTCTTAGCGCCATTTCTTCAAAAGGCATGCATCCTTCAAAGACTTTTAGTTCAAATTCTTTTAAAGTAACTGTTTTTGCTTTAACTAGTTCGTTATACCAGTTATTAAACTCATCTTCAGTCATAGGACAATTGATATAATCTGCTTCTCCTTTATCATATCTGCTTTTTCGGTAAGCTTTTGTCATATCAATGGAGTCTGCTTCGATAATGGGAGAAGCTGCGTCATAAAAATAAAGATAATCTTCATGTATCAATTTTTGAATAGCGAGACTTAACGTATCACTTGTGAGAGGGCCTGTAGCGATGATGGTAGGTCCATCGGGTACTTCAGTAACTTCTTCTTGATGAACTGTAATATTCGGGTGAGATGAAATAAGTTAAGTAACACACGTTGAATAACGAATGCGATCAACGGCTAAAGCTCCGCCTGCTGGAACGCGGTGTGTATCAGCGCATTGTAAAACGATAGATCCAAGTTTTCGCATCTCTTCTTTTAACACACCAACAGCGTTTTCTAAACTGTTAGACCGCAGGGAGTTAGAACAAACCAACTCCGCAAAAAAATCATATTGGTGTGCAGGTGATTTTTTATGTGGTTTCATTTCATATAGATCGACATCATAGCCTCTGTTTGCGAGTTGCCAGCTTGCCTCAACTCCCGCAAGTCCTGCACCGATAACGGTTACTTTTTGTCGCATGGCTTCACCGCCTTGAATACCTACATTAGTTTTCATCTATCATAATTACAACAGGGTCTTTTGATAGGGTTAAGAGCCCGTTTTTAATAGTGATTTCTTGCTTATTTATTTGGTTTAGATAAGTTCCATCAGGTATTGGTGTTGCGATAGTTCCGAGGGCGTTACTGATGTTAAATACGCCAAACATCTTCGTTCCATTATAGATATATGAACTAACAATAACATCTTTATCTATGTTATGAATATCAAAAATACCTTCTGAGCAGATGTCTCTTTTAGTCAAAGATGCCATTGTTTGGATTAATGGTTCAATAGAACGCCCATGCCAATTAACGTCATCTTTTTCAAATAAACTTGGTTGATTCATGTCACACCGTTCTTGTCCAGCATAAATCATCGTTGCACCTTTAGCGAAAAAGATAAATGCAGTCCAGTTATCAATTCTTACTGGGTCATTTGTTACCATAGGGGCAAAACGTCCAAAATCATGGTTTTCAAGGTTTCTTAATTTTACGTAATTCGCTGGATAGATCATTTCTTGTCTTAACATTTCTTCTAAATATCTATTTAACGATATTTCACCTTTTAGATATCCTTCAAAATAAGGGTGAAGATCATAATCGTAAGACATATCAAAAATCTCATATATTTCTGATTCGCTTAGGACATCAAAACCACGGTTACGCATATGTCTCAAATAGTGGCCATGAACAGATTCGCTGAGAAGAATAACGCTTGGATTTTTCTCTTTTAATGCACTACGCATCTTTTCTAGGAATGTCTTAGGCAAAAAACTAGCTACGTCAAAACGAAAGCCATCTACGCCCTTATCCATCCAAAATAATAAAGTATCAATTAACTCACCTTCAAGTTGAGGGTTGTTCTTGTAATCTAAATCTTGTATATCTGACCAGCCAGGTTCTTTACTTGTTAGGTTTCCTTTTTCATCTCTCATAAAATATTCTGGGTGTTTTTGTAAAAGCACACTGTCATGTGAAGTATGATTATAAACGACGTCAATCATAACTTTCATACTACGGTCATGAATTTGTTTAACTGTTGCTTCAAAATCATTCATTGTCCCATATTCTGGATTAATTGCGCGGTAATCAGCAATGCTGTAAGGACATCCTAAAGAGCCTTTTTTATGAAGTTGCCCAATAGGATGAATCGGTAAAAAATATACTATGTCTACTCCGAGTTTCTTAATACGATCTAAATCTTTTTGAAACGATTTAAATGTTCCTTCTTTAGTATGATTTCTGACATATACTTGGTATAAAAATAATTGTCGCAACTTAGTGCTTGTGTCTTTAGCCATAATGCTCCTCCTATCTAATCTATTCAACATTATAACAGACCGATGTATTTTACAAAAGAATAATAATCTTGTATAATCTTGAAAGAAAAGAGGTGGTGATTATGCCGACTATTAAAGACGTCGCTAAACGCGCAAATGTAAGTGTTGCGACCGTTTCTAGAGTTTTAAATAACACTGGTTATGTCAATATCGAAACAAGACAACTTGTAGAACAAGCAATTAAAGATTTGGGTTATGTCCCTAATGAACTTGCGAGATCACTATTCCGTAAAAAATCAAAAATAATTGGGCTTATTGTCCCCCATATTTCAACTCACTTTTTCGCTCAATTAATTGAATCTATTGAAGACGCTGTGACTAAGGCAGGATATAAGTTAATGATCTTTAATTCTAAGGATGATGACTTAGTTGAACGTCATAATCTTAGTTTTATGAACCAATATAACGTCGATGGACTAATTCTTGTCGCAAATACAAGAAGTGCTGGCGAATATTTAAAATTTAACATCCCTATTTTGACTATCGATCACATCATGTCTGATGATGTCCCTTCGATTACTAGCGATAACGTCGAAGGTGGACGTTTAGCCGCTAGAAAACTGCTGGATGGTGGCGCACGAAAACTAATTCATTTTCGCGGACCCAGCCCTTTAATCACTGTAATAGAACGTTCTAAAGGGTTTTATGATGAGTTATCTACGACAAAACACGTTACCGTTACCAGTTTTGATTTAGATTTTAAAAATCCAGATAAAGAAGCAATAAGGGAGTTTATTTTGGAACATCCGAATGTAGACGGTATTTTCTGTTCTAGTGATTGGATTGCTATTTATGTTATGCATGTACTTAACGAACTGAATTACAAGATTCCAGATGATGTCCAAATTATTGGTTTTGATAATATCGAACTAGCGAGTTTAACATTACCAACATTAACAACTATCGCGCAACCAATTAAACAATTTGGTGTTGCCGCTGTAGATACTTTAATGAAACTTATGAAAGGTGAAAAACCCGATCATTTTCACCAGATACTTCCAGTTTATCTCATTGAACGAAATTCTACAAAAAAGGCCTAAGTAGAAAGCATTCATTTAAAACGAACACAATTAAAAAAGACATACTAGATTTATCATTAATCTAATATGTCTCTTTTTTTATCCGACAATCATATCAATTTCTGGGTAATGGATATTAGCTGGTTTACTTTTTCCACGGAACATTAGTAGTAACGCTAGTATACCAACGCGTCCAATAAACATTACGATTATTAATACTAGTTTTCCTGCTACTGAAAGACTACTAGTAATACCAAGTGAAAGACCAGTTGTACCGAATGCACTCGCTAGTTCAAAGAATATTTCCATTGGACTAAACCATTGTCCTTGTTCTGTATAAGTCATAATAAATAAACTTATAATAATCAAAAAACTTGCACCGATTAAGACAAGAAATGATTTGTACACAGTTTCAGATTTTAATGAACGTTTCCTAAGAACAACTTGTTCCTTTCCTCTTGCGTAAGCAGTAAATCCTAATAATGTTAAGAGGAATGTTGTTGTTCGGATTCCTCCACCAGCTGAGTTGGGCGAAGATCCGATAAACATCAAGATGCCAAACAATACCTGTGTTGCGCTTGTCATTTCATTCATACTCATAGTCGCAAATCCAGCGTTACGAGTAGTTAAGGACATGAATAATGCATGATATATGCCTTGTATAGTAGTAATATCATTATTCATGAGAAAACCATTTTGTTCAATTATATATACAAGCAATGCACTTAATAACCATATTCCAAGATGCATAGAAACAAGTATCTTCGTAAACATCGTAAACTCATACTTTTCACCATGTAATTTTGCCTGAATCCATGATTTAAACTCCGCAAGCGGCCAAAACCCTATTGCCCCAAGAACCATAAGTGTCATCGCTAGCGTCTGCATAGCATAATCAGTTTTATACATAAAAAGTGAAGGTGCATTTACTTGATCTGGAGAAATATCAAAACCAGCATTCGTAAACATCGATATTGTTAGGAAAAAAGCTTGAAATAGTGCTTCTCTTATAGTAAATATATCGCTATGATTTGTAATTAAGATAATACTCATTAAGATAAAGCCTACTAGTTCAATGGAAAATATCATGATTAACACATTTCGGATGAAACGAACAATACCAGCCTTACCAATCTGATTTTGATCAGTCATGATCATGTTTCTTTCACGGAAACCAATTTTTCGACGAAGCAGAAGCCAAAAAATCGAAATAAACATGATTAATCCGATTCCACCAAATTGCAGAATAAATGCAAGTACAGTCTGACCAAATGGCGTAAACACGTCCTTTACAGTTACAGTTGAAAGACCAGTTGTACTCATTCCCGATACACTGACAAAAATCGCATCAATCCATGATAGCTGTTGGCCATCTTGAATACTAATTGGTAATTTAAGCATTGTGGCCCCTACGAACAAAAACAATAAGTAAGATACTACAAACCTTCGTACATATGTACCAAATAATATTTTTTTAATAGATTGCATACTCATCACATTCCTTTAAAATCCCTATTATTATACCATAATGCATGTAATAGGCAAACTAGCTTTATCTTTCAATAAACATCTTATATAGACGTACTATTCTGCCTCGTTTTTGCTTAATTAACGAACTTGTCGATTGAGGAGAGCGTTCTGTTAAAATACTACGAATAAAAGCAAGAAAAGAATCAATTAACAAGAATCGATCCAAAATATTTAATTGTGACTTCTGAACGTTTGAAAAATGATCAAACAAAACTTGTTTAAGAAATGATTCAAATTCCGTTACATTTCGCCGCAAGTCATCAGGAAAGACGGAATAATCCATGTAAATAGCTGTCAAAATGTCTTCTAGTTTTATTAATGTATGAATTAAAGAATCATCAACATCACCAAATAATATTGTTTCATGTTCGGTCTCAGTATTATTCATATAATCAATTAATTCATCAATTGTTTTTACTTCTTCTTTTATGTCAATTGTTGGTAAGCCGAGCATTTGTAACATTTTTA
>CAZZJG010000047.1:0-5978 GCA_964654395.1 uncultured Candidatus Izemoplasmatales bacterium | reverse complement strand
AATAATATTTGAATAAACTGTATATCCCAAACGAATAATGATATACAAAAAACACTTCTTATTCGAAGTGTTTTTTGTATTCTATAGAAATAGATTCTAAATTTGCGCTTTTCTCATAATCTTTAAAACTCGTGTTGATAATAATCCTGTGAGAATTCCTGTGAGTACTGATAAAACAAGTATATATGGGAAATAATATATTAACTCGGTGCGCTCGATTAAAAAGATAGCCATAATAATTTGCCCGACGCTATGACCAAAACTACCCATAATTGAGATCCCTACGAGACTAAATATATTTATATGCTTGAAAATATACATCATTAAGTAAGCAGTCATACCTCCTGAAAAACTTAGGTAAAAGGTGACTGAAAATATATTTCCACGTAATAATCCGACTAATATAATGCGCAAAAGCAACAATACAAAAGCATCTTTATCGCTATACAAATAAAGCACAACCAACGTTACAACATTAGCTAATCCAAGTTTTACTCCTGGTACAGGAATCACCGGCAACATTGATTCAACAATGCTTAAAACAATGGAAATAGCTAATAGTATCGATAATGTCGTTAATCTTTTTGTGCGCATGGTTCACTCCATAAAAAAGTAAGCAACTATAGTTGTGCCTACTTTAGTAAGTCGGGTAATTACCATCAGTTTATTACTCATCGGTTTTACCAGCCTTTTGATTAAGATAACGATAAAGTAAAGCTAGTGGCCACCAAAGGACAGCTAACGAAGGTAATACAAACCATATAATATCTTCCATGTATGTCAAATTAGTAAAAATAAGCATACCAATGATAATTACAGATCCTAAAGCACTGAAGAGTAGGTCGTTTCGATAGTGTTTTAAATTTTTATTTTTGGCATTTCGCGCCATACTTGGGTCTATAGCATCGTAAAAGTCTTCTGGTTCACCAAACTCAATAACAGTTTTATCGACAGCTTCATCAAGAGAGAGGCCTTGTTCCATCAAATCTTCTACTTTTTCTGTTAAAATTTGTGTGACCCTTTCAATGACAACCTCTTTTTGATCAATCGGTAATTTCTTGAAGGTGTTTTTTACAAAATTGTGAATACGTTTCATGATTCTACCTCCAGTAGAGTGTCTAGTATTTGCTTCATTTTATTCCACTCAGACAGTTTTTCATTATAGTATGCTTTGCCTAACGACGTAATTCGATAATATCTTCGCTGTTTGCCATGTGTTTTCTCACCGATATAAGATGTAATTAAGTTTTGGTCAAACAGACGGTTCACTACGCTGTAGAGAGTTGCTTCTTTGATGATAAAAGCGGATTTAGTTCGTTCTTTAATACATCGTGCAATCTCATATCCATATCGATCCTTCTCAATGATGAGTTTTAAAATAATCATATCGAGATGACCACGAATCATATTTGAATTCAACAAAGGAAAAACACCTCCGTTTCAACGCCTTGTTTTAGCGATATGCTACGTTCATAGTACCAAAAACAAGGGGAAAAGTAAAGGTGTTTCAAATCTAGTAAATTAATACTTCTGCTTGAAATAATCGCTCAAATTCTTCAGTGACTGAAGTAATAGTTCATTTTCTTCAAGTTGCAAGTCTTCAATGACAGCCTGAATCATTTCATCGTGGAATTCGTTATGAATCTCTAGTACATCTAGCGCTTTATGAGTTAAAGATATAAACACTTTACGTTTATCTTCTTCTAAGCGATAGCGAGTTACGTAACCTTTTTCATAAAGACGATTCATTGCTGTTGTGAGCGTTCCAACTGTTACTCGTAATCGATGCGCTAAATTAGACATCGTTGGTTCTTTTGTCTTTTGGATGGCTTCTAATACGTGAACTTCATTCATAGACAACTTAACCCCTCTTTGTCTAAGAATATCTGCCTCAATTGACAAAATGTGATTGAATACTTCGACTAACAACTCATTGATAATCTCTTTTGCGGTATTCATGGAAACCTCCTAAGTTCACTGGGAATCTTTAATATAACCTACTCCGACAACTCCCGGACCTGCGTGAGCTCCGACAACAGGAGTCAACGGATATATATTAATATTATCTAAATCCGGTCTAACCTTTATTATTTCTTCAATAACTTGTTTTGCCCTTTCTTCTGCATTTGCTTGAATAAGGAATACTTCTGCTTTCATGTCCCCTAGTTCTTCTAAGAACTTATCAACTAATCGTTTTGTTGCTTTACTAAGAGTACGAATTTTTTCAATTGCTTCTACACGCCCATCTTTAGTGACTTCAAGCATTGGTTTAATTTTGAGCATACCACCAACAAAACCGCTGGCACCTGAAAGCCTACCATTTTTTACAAGATATCGCAAGGTATTAACACTAAACAACATACGATGATTATCACGTAAAAACTCTAGATGTTTCCAAATCTCGTCAATGTTTTTTCCCTGTTTTACCATTTTCGCTGCATCTAACACCATTCTAGCTTCAGGATAAGAAACAGAGCGTGAATCAAATACTTGTACGTCTACATCGTCAATAAGCTTTGCCGCTAGTCTAGCTCCCTCATAAGTTCCACTCAGTTTACTAGAGATTGTAATAACAAGCAATTGATCGTAACCTTTTGAAGCCATCTCCTCATATTGCTTCAAAATAACACCAGTTGCGGCTTGCGCAGTTGAAGGGGTCAGTTCTGGGTTTTCTTCAAGTAGCTGATAAAATTCATCTGCAGTAATATCCACATAATCTGAGTACTCTTTGTCTCCAACAAATAAAATAGAACGGATGACAGGAATATCATATGGATGATCAATATAGTCAATTCCAGAATTACCGCATACTAACAGTCCAAGTTTAGCCATGAAATTCTCCTTTATTTTGATGTTCAAAGTTTATATGAATATCATACCTATTTTATTTGTCTGTGTCAATTTTTTTCTTTTGGATAAGGTATTCATGGATAAAATGAGCTGCTTTTTTGCCTTGTCCCATGGCGTGTATTACTGTCCCAGCACCACTGACCACATCGCCACCCGCAAACACTCCAGGTAATGTAGTTTGATAGGTTTCATCTACTATTACATACCCTTTCATGTCTGTTTTAAGCCCTTTTGTATGTCTAGAAAGAATAGGGTTAGGACGTTGACCAATTGCAATTATAACAGTATCTGCTTGATATGTTTCATAAGTATTAGTTGGTATAGGTCTGCGTCTATTACTTTGATCTGGTTTTCCTAAAATCATCTTCTCACAAACGATTTTCTTTACTCGATACCCTTTCCCCTCTATTTTTACAGGGCTGCGTAAAAACGCAAATGATACACCTTCTTCTGTTGCATGGATTATTTCCTCTCGTCGAGCAGGCATTGCTTCACGGTCGCGACGATATAGAACAACAACTTCTTTTGCGCCAATTCGTTTGGCTGTTCTTGCGGCGTCCATTGCAACGTTCCCACCACCGATAACAAACACTTTTTCACCAGTACGTATAGGAGTAACTGCATGTGGGAATTCCATTGCTCGCATGAGGTTAACGCGCGTTAAAAATTCATTGGCATAATAAACTCCGGCAAAGTTTTCACCTGGTATATTCAAAGAAATTGGAAGTCCTGCGCCCGCACCTATAAACACCGCATCATATTCTAAATTACTTTTCAATTGGTCAATAGTAATTGTTTTTCCAACTAAAATATTTTTTTTAAACATTACGCCAAGTTTTTCTAGACGTTCAATCTCATTATTGACGATGCTTTTAGGTAGTCTGAAATCTGGAATCCCATACTGTAAAACACCACCAAATTTATGTAATGCTTCATAAACCGTCACAGTATAACCTAATAACCTAATTTCATAAGCACAGGCAAGTCCAGCTGGTCCCGATCCTACAATAGCAACCTTACCAGTGTTTTCCCTAACTGGCATTACTCTATTTAAATCATTTATTATTGCGTAATCACCTACAGCTCGTTCTAAGGCTCCAATTGCGACGCTTTCACCCTTAATGCCAACAACGCAAGCCCCTTCGCATTGTTTTTCTTGCGGACAAACACGACCACATATTGATGGAAGAATGTTATCTTCCGAGATAGCATAATACGCTTCTTCCCATTCTCTATTTACGATGTGGTCAATGAACTTTGGTATATTGATGTTGACTGGGCAGGCGCTAACGCATCTTGGGTTTTTACACTGTAAACACCTTGTGGCTTCCATTTCAGCGCTATCAAAATCATAACCACAGGCTACTTCATTAAAATTGTTGGCGCGTTCACTTGGTAAAACATTTGGCATTTTAGTTTTGTTCAATTTCATCTGTTATTCAACCCCAATCGGCATTGGTGTTCCTCTTTTTCGTAATATTTTTGACGCGCAATTAATTCGTCAAAATCTATACCTTCGGCATTAAAATCAGGTCCATCTACACATGCAAAATACGTTTTACCATTAATAGATACGCGACAATTACCACACATACCCGTCCCATCAATCATGATTGGGTTTAGTGAAACATCTGTCGAAATATTATGCTTAAGTGTTATTTGACTAGCGCTTTTCATCATCACTACCGGCCCTATAACTATGGCGTGATCATAAGAATTTTTTTGTAAAATCTCATTTATATCCTTTGTAACAAAACCTTTCTGACCTTTTGAACCATCATCAGTATAAATATAGATATTTCTGCAATAATGTGAAAATTCATCTAGTAATATGAGATGATCTTCTGTCTTTGCGCCAATCAATAAATCAACTTTGGTCCCTTGTGCAGCGTATTCTTTAACTTGAGGTAATAAAGGCGCTGCCCCTACTCCACCGGCTACTGCTAGTAACCTTTTAACATTTTTTACCACAATAGCTTGCCCAAGTGGACCAACTAAATCTAAAATGAAATCACCCTCATTTAGAGTACATAATTCTTCTGTTGAATATCCAACTTTTTGTACTATCAAAAGAATCTGTTCGTCCTTTACGTCAACTATAGTTAAAGGAATCCTTTCACTTTCATCTTTAGACCGCAAAATTATAAAATGGCCAGGTTTTGCATTCAGAGAAATAAATGGCGCTAAAACCCATAATGCGTCAACATCTTGATTTAAAGGATACTTTTTAGTAATTTGAAACATAAAACCACAGCCTTTTCATAGTTTTTTTCAATGTAACAAAGATTATTTATAATGAAAATCAATAATTATTAGCAGTTATATTTCCCTTTACTACGTTATTTTGTTATGAAAATAAATATTATTGTTACGTTTAGATATATGGATAAATAAAATATACGCAGTCATAACAACAATGGCGAGTACTGAAAATGCAAAAGACATTGAAAAAGCATCCGCGAAATAACCAAAAATCGGAAATAAAATGATCATCACTATGCTAAAAGCAAAATTATTTATAGAAAGTAAAGTTGCTCGTTGAGATGAAGGAATTTCTTTATTTAAGCGATCACTAAGAACGACATAAAACACACTATCGAAGAAACCAATAATTATGAACGAATATATAATTATTCGTTCATACGTAAATAACCAAAGACATGTAATAATCAAAACCGGAATTATGTAATATAAAATTCTAATTCCAAATATTTTATCTAAACGGTGAGCGACGCCTCCACCTATTGCCCCCATCAATGCATGTAATCCTAAAATGATACCAACTTCTTGAATCATCATCGTGCCATCATCCAAAAGATGGGTTGATAGGAAAAAAAATACTGTCGTCACAGGGGCTAAGATTAAAGCAGCGAGAAAAATGAGACTTGTAAAATTTTTGTTAGATTTCATTATTTCTGTACTTTTCTTTATTTGTTCGTACACTTTATTGATGTTTAGCTTTGTTTTGCTTTGAACATTTTCGTTTATTTCAATCATCTTAAACAGTGGAACAAGCGCTAAAATATAAAGAATAATCATAATTTTAAAGACTAATTCAAAGCTCTGATATGCAATCAAACTAAAAGTCAGAAGTATTAAACTCAAAATCATTCTTATCATCGTATAAA
>CAZZJG010000046.1:0-6144 GCA_964654395.1 uncultured Candidatus Izemoplasmatales bacterium | reverse complement strand
TTCTATATAAAAGTCCTTGTCTAGTCTAGGAAGCTTCATGTCAACAAGTTCAAAAGCTTGTTTTGCCTTTTCATCAACAATATTTAACGTTTCATCAAATTCTCCTAAAAAACCATATTTCATCTCATGTTTTTCAAAGACGCGTACAACTTCTTCTACTTGTTTTTGCGGTATAGGATTCCGATATATCGTTTTTCCATCTTTAATAATGATTTGTCCATTTATCAAAATGAAGATATTGATATAATCCATTATTTCTTCAATAACGTGCAACATATAAAAGGCCCGACCAGTCGCTATCGCTATTTCACAATCGCCTCTTTCATGCAAGATGCGCAGCGCTTGTTTCGTCGAATCGGGTATTTGTTTGGAAAATGGATCATATAGTGTACGGTCAATATCAAAAAATACAATTTTCTTATTCATGTTGCACCTCTATTTCTATGGTTTATTATAACATACTATAGGTAAGATTAAACGGCAAGAATGACATTGCGTTTTTTTACAATAAAAACATTTTCACATCATTATGCTCTCAAAATAAGAAAATGTTTGATATAATAGGTTTAAAGAAAACCCGATTCTATTAGGAGGACTATCTACAGTGCAAAACAAGTTATTGAATAAGAATGAAGTCGGTGTGTTTGCATTGGGTGGTCTTGGTGAAGTTGGCAAAAACATGTATGTCGTTGAGTACCAGGATGAAATCCTAGTTATTGATTCTGGAATTTTATTTCCAGAGGATCATTTGTTGGGTATAGACTATGTCATACCTGACTACACATATTTGTTTGAAAACCAAGAAAAAATCAAGGCACTAATCATCACACACGGACACGAAGACCATATTGGTGGAATTCCATATTTGCTTAGACAAGTTAAGATTCCAAAAATCTACGCAAGTGGTATCGCCGTTGGCCTGATTAAAAACAAATTAGAAAAACACAAAGGATACCGCGCTCCAATTATTGAATATCAGGAATACGAACGGATTGTGTTTGGAAAACTATCTGTTAGTTTTTTTCGTACAAACCACTCCATCCCTGATTCATTTGGGATTGTAGTACACACGCCAGAAGGAAATATCGTTCATACTGGTGATTTTAAATTTGATTTTACACCTACTGGACCTGACGCTAATTATCACAAAATGGCTGATTTAGGAAAAAAAGGCGTATTACTTTTACTTAGCGATTCAACAAACGCCGAGTTGAACGATTTTACCATAAGTGAATCTGTAGTCGCTGAAAACATCCATGATTTATTTGAACAAATTGAAGGTCGCGTTATCGTAGCGACATTCGCATCAAATGTGCACCGCGTTCAACAAATTGTACAAGCTAGCGTTGCAACCAAACGAAAGATTGCAGTATATGGTAGAAGCATGCTTCGTACTTTAGAAGTTGGCCAAGAAATGGGATATATCAAAGCTCCTACAGGTACTTTCATTGACGCTAATCAAATTCATCGATATGACAGTAATAAATTGACCATTATCTGTACAGGAAGCCAAGGAGAGCCTCTAGCTGCACTTAGCCGCATCGCAGCTGGTACTCATAGACAAATACATCTTCAAGAAGGTGACACTGTTATTTTTTCATCTTCACCGATACCGGGAAATGCAATTGGCGTTAGTAAGACTATTAATCAGTTATTCCGCAAAGGCGCTAATGTAATTACTAACTCACCACTTACTGACACGCATACTTCAGGGCATGCGGGACGGGAAGAACAAAAACTGATGCTAAAACTCATTAGACCAAAATATTTCATGCCCGTTCACGGTGAATATAGGATGTTAAAGATACATGCACAAACTGGTGTAAAAACAGGAGTGAGAAAACAAAATACATTTGTACTTGATAATGGTGACGTTCTTGCAATCACAAAACGTTCTGCCCGTATTGCTGGCAAAGTACAAGCTGGAAGCGTGTATATTGATGGGCAACAAATCGGTGAAGTCGGAAGTGTTGTAATACGCGATCGTAAGCACCTTAGTGACAATGGCTTATTAAGTGCCGTAGTAACAATCAATCAAAAACAAATGAAACAAATCGGCAAACCAGTGATTATCTCACGTGGTTTTATACATATGAAAGAAGAAACTGAGCTTATTGAACAAATAAGTAATCTTGTGGAAAAACATGTGCAATATTCACTAGAAAAGTACAAAAATCTAAATATCAACTCATTAAAAAAATCTCTTACTAAACACTTAAGCCAATACATTTATGAGAAGACAGAACGTAATCCGATGATCCTACCTGTTGTCATGGTTGTATAACAAAAAAGAATTGATTCCCAAAAATAGGCATCAATTCTTTTTTGTTATGAAATTATTATCTTTCATGATAGCGGTTTGCAAGTTCATTCACAAAGAAACTGGCTACATCCTCAGCAAATTTTTTAGGTCCAAACCCAGCATCAAAACCTAATTCTTTTGCGAGTTCATGAGTAATACGTGGGCCTCCTACAATGATAATAAATCGATCACGCAAACCTTCTGCTTCAAGTAATTCTACAAACTGAACGAGATTTTGTACGTGTACATCTTTCTGCGTTACCGTTTGACTGACCAGTATAACATCAGCGTTAACTTCAACGGCTTTTGCAATTAATTCTTCATTGGGTACTTGACTACCCAAATTATAAGTTTGGATATTACGATATCGTTCTAATCCGTAATGTCCTGCGAATCCTTTCATGTTCATAATTGCATCAATTCCAACGGTGTGTGCATCAGTACCAGTTGATGCGCCTACGACGACTATATCTCTGTGAAAATGTTGGTCGACAAAGCTTTCAACTTCTTCTCTTGTCATTACATCGGTATCAACTGTATCAACGTGAATAGATGTATAATCAACACTATGTTTTACAGAACCGAAAACGACGTAAAATGTAAAACCATCATCAATTGCAACCGCTTCGGCTACTAATGGGTCAGTTAACCCCATTTTTTTGCATAGTTGCACGGCAGCTTCTGTTCCTTTTTCATTGTTTTCAATGGGAAGAGTAAAACTGAGTTGAACCTTCCCATCATTCATTGTGTCGCCATATGGTTTTAGTTTTGTTAAGTCAAGTTCTTTCGAGTAATTTTTGTCAGAAAGGTCATAACTCACTAGTCTCACCTCGCAATTCCGAGAGCATTTTTTCTAAAATTGGATTGTAATACTGCTCATGTTTTAGCGCGACACCACCTAGCCCTTTTCCTTCTTCTGGATTTCGCTTAATGCCAGCAAAAACGCCTTGTTGGATGGTTTTAAAAATGCCGTTGTTACTAATGTTTTGTAATAAGTCTGTGGCTTCTTTTAAAACATTATTGGCGCGTTTTTGAATAATTCCGTCTTCCCGAAAAATCAATTCATCAGGAAGATGTTTCATTGTTTTATTAATATAGTTCGCGTTTTCTATCGCCAAAAAACGATCAGCCATAAAAGGCGTGTGAACTGCTTCTGTCAACATTCCTAGTAAATGAATTCTTTGGTTAGTAAGGAGAGTTACCATATTAAACAAGGTATTTTGCGCGTATCCTTTAAAAATATTTCCCGTCATATGTTTTGTTGGAGGCATGTATTTAAGAGGTGCATTAGGAAAAATTTGTCGTGCCATTTGCGCTTGCGCAAGTTCTAACAAAAAGCCGTCTTCAATTGTCGGGTCGATTTCAAAAGCATGACCAAGGCCCATTTGTTCTTCTTTCATCATTGCTAGTTTAGCAAATTGTTCATTAATAAACTGTGATGCAAGGACAGTATGAGCTTCTGTAACAGCATCACTTGTTGTTAGGTAATTATCCTCTCCCGTATTAATAATAATACCAGAATATGCATTGATTACTCTCGAAAAATATTGATCAACAAATGTTCGTTTTTGATTGATATCACGGAATAAAATACCATAAAGTGAATCATTAAGCATTACGTCAAGACGCTCTAAAGCCCCCATAGCGGCTATTTCTGGCATACACAACCCAGAAGCATAATTAACTAGCATGATGTATCTTCCTAGCTCTTCCCCTGCTTCATCAAGAGCATTTCGCATAATTTTGAAATTTTCTTGAGTTGCGTATGTTCCACCAAAGCCTTCGGTTGTTGGGCCATAAGGTACGTAATCAAGCAACGACTGACCTGTAGAACGAATAACTGCGATAATGTCCGCCCCAGCTCGCGCAGCGGCTTTAGCTTGGGTAACATCTTCATAAATATTACCGGTTGCGACAATTACATACAAAAGCGGTCCTTCATGGACAGGCAACTTTTGTTGAAGCATTTCTCTTATTTGGACATTTTTCTTAATTTTCTGTAGCGATTTTCTGATGTAAGGTTTCAAAACGTTGTATGTTTCATTTTTATCTAATGGTTGATATTTTGAAAGGTCAATATCTCCTGATGAAATGCTTGGTCCAATATCATGAATACTACAAGAATTTTTTTTGACCACAGAAGCTAGATAAGGTGCAACACCATATGATAACCCGCCTGCTTCTTTGAGGTGGTCCACAATTACGTTGGGATAGGGAACTCCTAACTCATCAACTCCATCAATCCCAAGAAGTCGACAAACAGTCCGCTCGACAGATGTAGTAGTATGATTATCAATAAAGTGTTGTGTATCAAGCGCAATCTTTTTGGCATATGATCTAGCTGTATCTATCAAGTTTTGATCTAATTGTAATTTTGCCATTTTTTCACTTCCAATCTATCATTACATTGACAGGTTCTAATTTAATTGCTTGGTGCAAGTTTGTTTTAAATGTTTCATTATCAAATTGATAACCATCAGGTGAAAAGGGATTATATGCAACAAAAACTATTTCAATTGCTCTAAGAGCTTTGATGTTAACGCCAATTTTTTGTAAGTTTTCGCTATTTTTTGGCGAAATCAAGATATGAGAGGCATCTTTTACAATTATCATAAGTTTTCGATACTTGTGTCTTTTTTTTACCACAATTTCTGCGATAGAATCAGTTAGTGCTCCCGGAAGATTTAATATGAGCTCTTCCCCTTCCAAAATGCTAGCTTTTTTCACTTCTTGTGATATAACACCTTGGAGAAAGCGCATGTGTTGTGTATTTTCATCATATACCCAGGCTTTTTCATAGAGATTTTCATCATTTATGTAAACTTTTTTCACTTCTTCTATTTGAAAGTGGTCAATGATGTTTTTAGTATCTTTGATAATAGTATCTAGTTGTTTGGCATAACTCGCCCCAGTGACAAATATTATTCCATCTGAGATGCTTGTGCTAGCAGACGATTTACGGAAAAGTGCACCATCTATTAATGTAAGAAATGGACGATATTTTTTTACTTCTTGTAATACTTTTTTCATTTCGTGTTTGGTAGATGGTCCCGCAATTAATACTAACCCTTTTTTTTCTACTATGCCAATGATTATTTTCCCCATTGGAGTGCGAATATTTGTTTCTTCTAAAATCCTAATTGAGGCAGTAGATACTTTAAGGCAGTCATTGGCGGTTACAATATACATGCCAGGATATAGTGTAATTCTAGGTTTTTCATGGTGCGCAATGGTATCAAATGCTTCACCGTCAAGTCCAATGCTTGTAATACATAGCGCTTTGTCAGTCCAATAACGGATTAGATGATTCATGACCGTTGTCTTTCCAGCGTTTTTGGATATACCTATTAGTGACAAGACATCATGGTTTCTAGCGAACTGATCAAGACGCTTAGTTACGTTTTTTTTGTCCATTGCCTTGTGATTCTAAACTTACTTTCGGCGTAATTTCAGGATCATATATTCCGTTACGAGCCGCAACGCAATCTTCACATTGACATTCGTTATCATAACTTGTTGGGCCATAGTAAGTAGAGATTCTTCCTTCATAGTTACGTAAAATTGTTTTACCTGGTGCTTGGCTGATGACGTAGTTAGGCATTACAGGAATTTTACCTCCTCCACCAGGAGCATCAACGACAAAAGTTGGAACTGCAATTCCACTTATATGACCGCGTAGGCCTTCAATGATTTCTATCCCTTTTGATACCGGTGTACGGAAATGTTCTATCCCTTTTGATAGGTCGCACTGATAAATATAGTACGGGCGAACTCGTAACTGAATTAAACGTTTGACCAGTTTTTTCATGATGTTAACACAATCATTTACACCACGTAACAAT
>CAZZJG010000045.1:0-6228 GCA_964654395.1 uncultured Candidatus Izemoplasmatales bacterium | reverse complement strand
GTCCTTACAGACCCGGTGTGTACTACGGAGTTGATCCAGTTAGTGGATACGTCGCTACAGTTGTCATTAATGATAATGGTGGAATCGGTTATGTGTTCTTCGATGCCATTGTCGGTAACACCACTAAGCAGACGCTTGGTTATAACTATGGCATGGCAAGCATTTCAGGTGGAATGGAATGGTTTGAACATGCGAATATGCTCGCAGATTATATTGTAGACAACCAAGGATGGGATGGCATCTTGTTATTAGAGACACCATATGATGAAAGCTGGAACGCTCTTAACGTACCACATCATATCATCGAATTTGATGCAGAAAATAATCCCGATAGTGTTGCGGGTGTTACAATTGGTGTGGAAGGTTTCATCTATGCGTGGAATGATGCCATTGCGCAAGCTTCTGATGCTGATTTAGGTATAATCACAACTATAGTCACTAATGATAAGTGGGCCGCTGCACATGAAAATGCATTTAATTATTTAGATGGCGTATATTTCGGACTAGATGAAGAAGATGGTTATCTTGCCAAAGTAACTATTGAAGATGGTTTCATAGTTGATGTTTTCTTCGATGCTTTATATGACATTTATATTGGTTGTGACAACGGTTCAGTAATTGACGAAGCTATAACGCAAGAAGATTGTGTTGATCCAAATGTCGCGGTTTTTGCGACAACTACAAAACAAGTTTTACAAGATGGTTATACTTTAGCAAGTGGCTTTACATGGGCTTTTGAAGCTAACGAACTTGCATCTGCGATTATCAAATACCAAGAGTGGCGTGATGCATGGACAATGATTGATGATGGAGGTCACTTACAATTTGACCAAAGCGTTAGTGCTGTCGCTGATGATGTAGCTGGTGTTACGATTAGCGTAGAAGGATTCAAAGCAGCGTGGGACGAAGCTATATCGCAAGCAATTAGTGATTAGTATTATCATTACTAAAAAGACCTTCGGGATTCCGAGGGTCTTTTTTGGGTATTTACATTTTTACTTTAACATAATCCCCTGCTTCATCGGGATGAGTTTTTAAGTACTGAGCAATTTCTTGTCGCATCTCCTTGGTACTTGGTTTACATTGTGTTAGCCTTGCGTCTTCTTGTAAAATGGCTTCTGCCATTCCTTTGCATCCAGGATTACCACACATCCCACAGTTTTGATTAGGTAAAAGATCAATTAAATCTCTTAAGCGAGGATCTTCTTCAACGTAAAATAAAATACTAGCTCCCCATAAAAGCAAGGCTAAAGTAATGCTCAAAATTAGTGATAAAATTATTACTGGCATAGCGTTTTGTAAAAATATTATAAATGATGTATTGTAATACATTATCATCAAATCACTCCCGTAAAACCGCTAAACACCATAGCCATAATAAATGCAGTGACCAAAGCAATAGCGATCCCTTGCCAGTTTGGGTTGATTGGATAGGCGCTTATTTCTTCTCTAATTGCGCTAAATAAAAATATTACTATGGTATATCCGACACTAATGCCAATTGCATAGATTGTTGCCTCGAAAAAGGTTGGTCCTTGACCAATTGCCATTAATAGTTTTGATGATCCACGACCATTTACGGTAATATCAATCGCGACGCCAAGTACCGCACAATTTGTGGTAATTAATGGGAGATATACTCCAAGTGAGCTATAAATCGCTGAGCTGAATTTCTTTAAAAACATTTCAACGAGTTGAACAAATGAAGCGATAACTAATACAAAGACAATTGTTGAAAGATATGTTATTTCATAGGGAATGAGTATAAAGTTGTAAATAGTATATGTAATCATCGAGGAAAAGGTGATTACAAATGTCACGGCTGCGCCCATGGATAAAGCACTGCTTTTTTTGGTAGAAACACCAAGAAATGGGCAAAGGCCATAAAATTGATGAAGAACGACGTTATTAACGAAAATTGCGCCAAAGGCAATTGCAAATAAGTCCATTATGCCACCTCACTCATTGTTGCTCGTTTTTGTTTGATTTTGTTAATTTGCGCGACAAGAATACCAAAAACTAGAAACGCTCCTGCAGGAGCAACAAGTAATGGTAATTGATAATATTCTGGGATGAGAGTAATTCCAATACTTGTTCCATCGCTTAATGTCCAAAGTGTAATGCTTCCTTTGCCGAGTAACTCACGAAAAATGGCAATTAATGTCATTCCACCTGTAAAACCAATAGCCATTCCTAAACCATCTAGTATACTAAGGAACGGATTATTTTTGGAAGCAAAAGCTTCCGCCCTACCTAAGATAATACAGTTTACGACAATAAGACTAAGGAAAGTACCAAGTTTTTGCGCAAGAAGTGGTTGGTATGCTTTCATGAGCATTTCGAGAATTGTTACTAATGACGCTATTACGACGATGTAGACAGGAATACGTATTTCTCTAGGAACGTGGTTACGAATAAGCGAAATAATAAAATTTGATAAAACGAGAACGAATAATACACCTACTCCCATGCCGATAGCGCTATCTACACTGCTGGTAACGGCTAGTGTTGGGCACATACCAAGAAATTGTACAAATGTGGGATTTTGTTTAAACATTCCGTTTGTAAAGGCGGCTGTTGGTCTAATTTGCATAGACATCAATTATCACCTCCTAAAAGGTTGGATTGATGATATAAAGTAACCGTCATAATTGAATTAATCATTCCCGTGGTTGTATATGTAACGCCAGCAACAGAGTCTATAGGATTATCAGTCATTGTAACAATATCAACACCAGTAAACTGATTAAGCCAAGTGCTTTCACTGAAGACTAATCCGTATGATCCATCATATTCTGCATATTTATTTGCGTCAGACCAAGTTTGGTTGCTAACAACAATACTAAGACCTTGTATTGTTGCATCATTTGAAATACCTATTGTGTATTCAATCGTGCTAGAAAATACGCCAGATGCTACCGCATAGTAGACATATCCTAAAACTTCGCTACTTTCGTCTTTTGCCTCGTATATATTTCTAACTTTTGTATCGTAGGGAAGCTGGTCGTAAATTGTTTCAAACTGTGCTGCTTGGGGAAATGCAGCTTGTAGATGAGTTAATTCTACATCAACTGAATCAGGTCGATCAAGGTAATCTTCTAGGTGATAGCGCGTAATTTCTTCAAAGGCTGCCATTAAACGATCGTAAGTTGTTGTGGCGCCGCTTACGGCATCCAGAACCACATTGGAATCTAGGGATTGTCCGATAATAGAAACGCTATATCCTTGTTCATAATAATCAGCTGTTTTGCCCGGTGTTTCATTGTCTTCAATCATGTAGAAACCAGTATATTTATTATTTATATCGATTCCAATAAGGAACTCGATTGTCGTGATTTGTGAGTACGAAGCGCCGATTGTAATGCCTCGATAAAGTGTTCCTAATAAATTGTTTAGTTCATCATAAACATCGTATATTTGATAGATAATAGGATTTGTTGTTTTAAGCGCTGTAACATCTACAAACTTTGTTGCATTTGGGAACATTTCATTTTGATATAGTGAGAGTCTCTCTTCCTTTGAAAGTTCTTTTATCCCTTCAAATTCAAGGCGATGATACGTAGCTACGTTTTGTAAACTGGTAGTAAGCGCGCTACCTGTAATGCTTGCGCCGGCGAATCCATCAAGTGTGTAGTTTAATAGGTCAGTTGATGAAAGTAATTGAAATTGCTCCCAATTTGCTGGGTTAGTCATTCTCTCTTTTCCATAGTCATCGCTATCGCCACTATATATTGTTGTAAAACCAATTACTTGATTCCTGTCTCTATTAAAAGCAATGATGTATTCATTGTAGTCATTTGGATTAAAGCCAACGAATTTAACGTGATAAATTATCAGCTGTGTTGAAGAATCGGTATATACTGCTTGAATGCCATAAGCAACAAATGGATTTTGTGTTATATACTTTTCAACTTTCGTCCCCGTTAGTAACGCTATTTTTTGCATTAGAACTTGTTCGGATGTAAGTGGTGTGCACGAATACTTGTTTAAGTGATATTCGTATACTAAACTGAGCGACCCTTTCCATGCGCCAGTTGTTATACTTGCGCCAGATAGTCCCTCGAATTGGCCTGTACCAGCAAGTTCAAGAGACATCCCTATAAACTGCGTCCAATTAGAATAATCTGCGATTTGACCGCCATATCCTGGTGTATCTCCTTGAGAAAGTACTTTAAATCCTGTTATGGTGCACGTAGTATCTACGCCAATTAAGTATGTTATAGTTGAGGAAAAACCGGTAAAATCTACTGTGTATACATAACCTTTTGGTATATTATCATTGACTATCGCTATTATTTGCATAATGCCAGTGTTGCCGAAGTCATCAAAAATATAGATAACTTCATCGGTTGAGGCATTAATTGCTGGAAAAATATCTAAAAGCGCATCTTCAATTTCTTGTGCTCTTTTTTCATTGATAATATCGCTTGTAATGCCTTCGACAATGTAGACTGTAAGTGTTAGCGAGACTACTGTAAATGTGAGCGTAAGTACAATTTTAAGCAGTTTCATAGTAAAACACCACCTATCAATGTTTCATACAACTCACTCAATCTAAACTGGACGATAAATCCGAACAATGTTCCGAGTATAAGTACAATTACTAAACAAAGTACAATGGTATAAATCAACATTTTTTTATTAGATCTTGTGAATGTTCTATTGAGAAATGGTGTAACCATGTTTCCTAATAATACCGCAAAAACAATACCTTCAAATGCACTTCCAACAGTTCTTACCATCAATGTAAAAATCGCGATTAGCGTCGCGTAAATAATTTTTGTTTCACGTGTTGTTGGGGATGAAATACTTTCGGGTACTAAAAAGACAGCCGCAAACATTGTTAGTCCTGTCATTAAGTTTACTGCGGTATATGCGAATGTTCTTACGCCAAAGTTAATGTATCCTATTAGCAATGATAATATTGTCATTGTAAGTAAATATGAAAGAGACAATTTCCAGTCGATAACGCGGGTTATTATTAGATAAAGCAATAAGATTGATAAAGTAATGACTGAAGTACTCCCAATAGCGACAGCCTCATAATTACCAAGAAAAAGCTGGAAAAAGTCAAATTGTTCACTTGATGCGTTTAAAAATACTGTTTTGAGTTTTAATAATGGGGTTTGTAATGAATCATATATTTGGGGAAATGACAATTGAATAAACAAAACTCCGACTAAAGCTGGTTGAAAAATGTAGTAACCGTATCCACCGAAGACTAATTTACCTATATAAACACCGATTATGGTTGTGATAAATAATAAATATAATGGCGTAGTAATTGGTAAAAGTAAAGCAATTAATAACCCTGTATTAATTGGATCAATCCACCGAGAGTAATGCCGAAATTCATCTGATTTTCCTTCGCTAAGAGCGTATAGAAGCTCAATAACAACACTGGTAAAAGACGCAAATACTATCATTAGCAATGCTTGAAACATTATATCTGGTGCCCATGTTACATTTTCAGGGACATTTATAAAAGCTCTTGTTATAATTGTTACAATACTTGTTATAAGTAAAGTTATATGAAGGTTAAGTTGCCTTTTGTAGGTGCGTTGTTGGTTATATACAATCGGTGGGTTTGTCATAACTGCTTTCATTGCATTCCCCCCTTATCTAATGCGACGTTTTGCCCGTTGCACCCATTCCATTACATTTATTTTTGATGGGCAAACATAACTACAAAGTCCACATTCAACGCATTCGTTTACGTGCATTTGAATAATTCGATAGTTATTGTTTCTAATTTCAGCATCCATGATATTTTGCGGTAAAATTCCTGATGGGCATATATCATTACACTCACCACATTTAATACAGACTTCTTCCGTTAATTCTAGTGGCGTACTTACATGAATAGATGTAATGTTTTGTGTAATGGAAAATTCATCATTGTTTACTTGTGTTCCAGTTAAAAAATTACCAAGATGAATATTATATGCTTTTGTTTCCAAATACCCACCAATATCGTCTACAATGTCTTTAAAAGGCGTTCCAATTCGAACTTTGTAAATAGCATTTATTGGAAATGCATCACCAGTTACAGCGATAAAACGGTGCGTCAACACTAATCCTTTACGAACTGCATCATGTATTGTTTTACATGTTTCAGAAGATACGTACATAATCCCATCTTCTAGTAAATCTTTATGTAATGGTCGTTTAACTAATTTTTTGGCTATTTCATATTCCCATCCCCGAACATGTTTTTTGTTGATGGTT
>CAZZJG010000044.1:0-6321 GCA_964654395.1 uncultured Candidatus Izemoplasmatales bacterium | reverse complement strand
AATAATAAAAATACATACTCATCTAATTTTATTATAGAAATGAGTAGTGAATATATTGTGAATTTATGAAAAAAACGACAATCAGTGATTGTCGTCATATTTGAATAGTTTGTTTTCCCAAGTTCTTATGGTAAATACACCATCTTTTTCGTCCATAATATATGTTGGAAGAAGTGGTACTTTTCCAAGTCCTCCTGGGGCGTTCATGATATAAGTTGGGATAGCTAGTCCAGAGGTAAATCCTCGCATGAACTCCATAATAGATAAGCCGGTTTTAAGAGAAGGAATAAAGTGTGATGTACCGCGAACACTTTTTGCGTGAAAAATGTAGTATGGGCGTACGCGACTCATTAATAATTTTTGGTTCATGTATGTCATGATAAATGGGTCATCATTAATTCCTTTAAGTAAAACTGCTTGGTTACCAACAGTGATGCCCGCATCAGATAACATGGTGGTAGCTATTTGTGCACGTTTGTTGATTTCAAATGGGTGGTTGAAGTGAGTGTTCAAATAGATTGGGTGGTATTTTTTTAATGTATCTAATAGTCCTTTTGTAATACGCATCGGCATAGTAACTGGTGTACGTGAACCAATGCGAATAATTTCGACGTGCTTAATGCTTCTAAGTTCTTTTAAAATAGATTCAAGTGTTGAATCAGATAGTAGCAGTGCATCGCCACCTGTTAAGAGAACATCTCTAATTTCTTCATGATTACGAATGTATTCAATTGATTCGAAGATTAGTTTTTGATCAGTGTGACGATCGGTTTCACCAATTAAACGACGTCTTTGACAGTGTCTACAATACATTGCACATATGTTTGTAACATTGATGATTACCCGGTCAGGGTATCTTCTTGTAATGCTTCCGGCTGGGTTGGTGAATTTTTCATTCATCGGGTCTGTTTCACCGGTTGTGTCTAAAATTTCGGCGATTGAGGGAACACTTAATTTGAAAAAAGGATCGTTTGGTTCATCGGAAATGTTCGCTAAATAGTAAGGACTAATGCCAAAACGATTGTGTTTAGCCGCTTCCCTGATTTTTTTTTCTGTTTCTTTTGAGACTGAAATAAACTTGAGGAGTGTATCAACATCATGTATGCGATTTCTCACTTGCCAGTGCCAATTTTCCCAGTCTTTTTCTGTAGCGCCGTAGTATGATAGAATATGTTGCTTTTTATTTAAGTAATTTTGATATCTTTGGTCTTCTGTTTTTAAGATGTCGCGTTTGAATGAGCGATACTCTTTTGTTTTTGCTTCAAGTTCTTTTGCGCGTTGTAAGGACTCTACGTTCGGTATCATAGTTTCGCCTCCTTATATCATGTAGTATTGTTTGTATTATAACAAAAAAGAGCGCTTATTTCTAACGCCCTAGATGTAGTTAGATTTTAGAGAAAGATAGTGTTTCATGTTTTCTAGATTTGCTTTTTGTTCGTCGTTTGTCAGCTGTCTGACAATCTTCATGGGGCTACCAACAGCAAGCATGCCGCTTGGTACTACTTTGCCAGGTGGGACTAAAGCCCCTGCTGCGACCATTGCACCTTTTTGTACTGTAGCTCCATCTAAAACGATTGCTCCCATACCAATTAGACAATCGTCTTCAATGGTGCAAGCATGAAGAATTGCGCTGTGCCCAATAGTACATCGTTTTCCTATTTTGGTAGGAAGGTTCGTATTGACATGGATGACTGCATTGTCTTGAATATTTGTATCTTTACCAATGGTGATGCTAGCCATATCGCCACGTATTGTGGCGTTAAACCAGATTGATACATTATCTTCGATTGTTACGTCACCAGCTATAATAGCTCCCGCAAAAATGGAAGCAGAACTTTTAATGTTTGGTATTTTCCCATTATAAGGAATGATTTTCATTTTGTTATTCCTTTTTACCAAGATAAGACTTTAATGCCTTTTTCAAAATTAACATAGCTTTTTTCATATCTTCAGTTTGTAGGACGTAAGCGATTCGAACTTCATCTTTACCTAATCCTTTGGTTGCGTAAAATCCTTCAGCTGGTGCTAACATAACAGTTTCGCCATTTAAATCAAATGATTCAAGCATCCAAATGACAAAGTCTTCGGCGTTATCAACTGGTAGTTTCGCAACAACGTAAAAGGCACCTTCTGGTTTTTGACATATTACACCAGGAATTGATGATAATGTTTCATATACAACGTCTCGACGTTCCTCGTATTGTTGTCTAACTGATTCAACATATTCATGTGGTAGTTGGTATAAAGATGCTGAACCAAGTTGTTCTAAGGTTGCAACGCATAGGCGAGCTTGTGCTAATTTTAAGATTTGTTTAGTTAACTGTTTATTAGCTGAACACACCGCGCCAATACGCGCGCCACATGCACTAAAACGTTTGGATACTGATTCGATAATTACAAGTCGGTCACGAATGCGCTTAATGGTTCCCATTGATTTTGAAACAACACCATCAAAAGAAAATCCACGATAGACTTCATCACTGATTAAAAACAGGTCGTGTTCAAGCGCAATATCAGCGAGCATTTCCATCTCTTTTTGCGTTAAGACAGTTCCAGTTGGGTTACCAGGATTACTAAAGAGAATAGCCTTTGTTTTAGAAGTTATTAATTGTTCAATCGTTTGTTTGTTTGGTAAATGGAAACCGTCTTTTGCGTGAGTAGTAATGGGTTTGATTGTTACATTTACTTCACTTGTGAAGCCATTGTAGTTAGTATAAAATGGTTCAGGAACTAATATTTCATCACCTGGGTCACATATAGCAATGGTTGCGAACGTGATTGCTTCGCTTCCACCATTTGTAATTAGGATATCTTCTGCGTCGAAATGGATCCCATCACGAGCAAAATAATTAGTAATAGCATCGATTAGTTCAGGTTCTCCTTGACTGAATGAGTATTTAACCACTGGTTCATCAAAGGACTGAATTCGTTTGATGAACGCATCGGGAGTTGGGATATCGGGTTGCCCGATATTTAGATGATATACTTTTTTTCCTTGTTGTTTTGCTTTTTGTGCATAAGGGACAAGCTTTCTTACTGGAGATTCTTGCATTGATTGAATTCGATTTGATAATTTCATATCCTCACCACTTTCTTAAAAATCAGTTTTATTGTATCAAAGGGTAATTCTTAAAGCAACGATTCTGTGAAAAATATGAAAACTCTTACAAAAACTGCTTTTTTGTTTAGAAAAAGGAAATTTGCTACCGATATTTTTTATTGAAAACCTTTTCAAATAAAAAATGATAAAAAATGATTGGACAAAAGGGGAAAAACGGCTAAAATTAGCCATATTGATTATTTTTGAAAAACTTTAATCATTTTTGTGAAAACGCTTGTAATTATATCCTTGAATTGTTACAATGCAGTTGGTAAGAATGAGTAAGAAAGGATGATGAATTTGAGCCTGAAATTATTTATCCCGGGACCAACAGATGTATTGCCAGAAGTTTTAGAAAAATTGGCAACGCCGCAGATTGGTCACCGCACTAAAGAAGCGACAGAATTACAAAAACGTATATCTGAAAAATTACAAAAATTAATGTTTACAGAAAATACGATTATTTTATCTACTTCTTCAGGAAGTGGAGTTATGGAGATGTCAATCCGCTCTCTCACAAAGAAAAGAGCTGCAATCTTCAGCGTTGGTGCTTTTGGTGATCGTTGGTATGATATGGCTGTTAGAAATGGAGTTCCTGCCGATATCTTCCGACCAGAACCAGGTAAAGGTATCCGCCCAGAAATGGTTGATGAAGTTCTTTCAACAGGAAAATATGACGTAGTTACTATTACACATAATGAAACTTCTTCAGGGATTATGAATCCTGTTTACGAAATTGGACAAGTTGTTAAAAAATACGATGATGTATTATATTTAGTTGACGCTGTGAGTAGTTTGGGTGGCGCTAAAATTGAAGTAGATAAATGTGGCATTGATATATGCCTTACTTCTACGCAAAAATGTTTAGGGCTTCCTCCTGGACTTAGCCTTGCTTCTGTAAGTGATAGAGCTTATAACAGAGCGAAAGAAGTCCCTAATCGTGGGTTCTATCTTGATTTAGTAAGTGTAGTTGATCGCGTGAAGAAAAATTATCAATACCCTAGTACGCCAGCGACACCACTAATGTGGGCGCTAGATTATCAGTTAGATCGCATAATTAATGTAGAAGGATTAGAAAACCGTTTTAAACGACATGCCTATCTTGCATCGATTGTCCAAGAGTGGGCGAAAAAACATTTTGATATTTTTGCGGAAGAAAATTTCCGTTCACATACTGTGACGACTATTGTTAATACAAAAGGAAAGTCTGTTAGTGAATTAAATAAAATTCTTCAAGAAAGAGGATATCTCATCAGTAATGGATATGGATCTATGAAAGAAAAGACATTCCGGATTGCGCATATGGCGGATCGCACAGAAGAAGATTTACGTGCTCTTTTGCGAGAAATCGATGATATATGGCAATTGGAGGAATAAAGATGATTGTACTTGCGAACGATGGGATGGACGCTAAAGCTGTTGAGTTGTTAAAAGATGAAGGTTATGAGGTTTTGCTTGACCATTACGATGGTGAAGATTTACTTCAAAAACTAAAAGAAATTGACTGTATCGTAATTCGCTCAGCAACCAAGTTACGTAAGAAAGAAATTGATTCTGCGTTAGAAACGGGTAGACTAAAGTTAATTATTCGTGCTGGTGTTGGTATTGATAATATCGATTACAAATATGCAAGGCAAAATGGTATTAAAGTTCATAATACACCTAATTCAAGTAGTGATGCAGTAGCTGAACTTGCGATTGGGCATATGTTTGCGATTGCACGACACATTTACCATTCAAATGTCACAATGCGCGAAGGGAAATGGCTTAAAAAGCAATATGTTGGTATTGAACTTGCAGGTAAGACGCTTGGGCTTGTCGGATTCGGTCGCATTGCGCAAAGCGTTGCTAAAAAAGCAAGTGCGTTAGGAATGAATGTTTTGTACCATGATTTAATTGGCGAAAGAGAAACCGATATTTCAGCTACATATGTTGAAAAAGATGAGTTGTTAAGAAAGTCTGATTTCATAAGTCTTCATATTCCATATATAAAAGCGCAAGGCCCTTATTTAGGAGATGAAGAATTTAAAAAAATGAAAAAGGGAATGTACTTAATTCATACAGCTCGCGGTGGCGTTGTAGATGAAAATGCATTGTTAAATGCTTTGGAAGATGGAACTGTGGCATTTGCTGCCCTCGACGTTTTTGAAGAAGAACCAGTTAAAAATGAATTGATTTATACGCATCCAAAGATTTCACTCACGCCCCACATTGGTGCGTCTACTAAGGAAGCTCAGGCTAGAATTGGCCTAGAAACTATACAAGTCATCAAGAACAATTTATAGGAGGAAAAAGTATGGCTATTGTTAGACCGTTCAAGGCTTTACGCCCAAGAAAGGATCTCGTCGATCGCGTCGCTTGCTTGCCTTATGATGTGATGGACCGGAAAGAAGCAAAAGAGATGGCGAAGGGGAACCCTTATAGTTTCCTACATATCATCCGTTCGGAAATTGATTTTCCGTCTTCAACTGATCCTTACAGCGATAAGGTGTATAAAAAAGCAGCACAAAATTTAAAGATCTTTGAAGAGGACGGTATCCTTATTCAAGATAAAAAGCCGATGATCTACATTTATCGTCAGATCATGAACGGTATGGAACAGACAGGTTTTGTCGCAACAACAAGTGTTGATGATTACACAAACAACGTCATCAAGAAACATGAATTGACTATCTTGGCAAAAGAACAGGACCGCATTAAACATTTTGATCGCTGTGATGCGAACACAGCGCCAGTATTCTTGTCTTACCGTGATCAAAAGCGGTTAAATGGGATTTTAGAAGAATGGACAAGTGCGCATGATCCTGAATTTGAAATGACAACAGATGATGGTGTTGGTCATATTGTTTGGAAGATTGATGATGAGAAGTTGATTCAAGAAATTCAAGATGAATTTGCGAAGATTGACAGTCTCTATATCGCAGACGGACATCATCGAACAGCTAGTGCTGCGAAAGTAGCTCTAAAACGTCGCAGTGAGTTCCCTAATTTCACTGGTGACGAAGAATTCAATTTCTTCATGAGCGTTATTTTCCCAGAATCTCATTTACACATCCTTCCATACAACCGTGTTGTAAAAGATTTAAATGGTATGACGCCAAACGAATTTCTATCACAAATTGAAGAAAAATTTATTATCGCTAAAACTGAAGCGCCATACAAACCTACACGTCTTCATGAATTTGGGATGTTCTTAGATGGTAATTGGTATCATTTGATTG
>CAZZJG010000043.1:0-6448 GCA_964654395.1 uncultured Candidatus Izemoplasmatales bacterium | reverse complement strand
TCATAGAGCCCATATAAAGGAGATGACAGCATGAGTGCTGGAATTTGGGAGAAACTAGGAAATTTGTTTAAACAGGACAAAACTGCTGGGGACCAAAAAGGCCATCCAACAAGGTTCAATGTTCATGTTATGCATCAACGTTTTGAACAAGGTGATATTATCGGTGCCGCAATTGTTTTGCGTGAACTGTTGGAGAAGTATGGACAAAACAAACGGAAAAATCATCGTTATAAAGGAAGAGAATTCATTCATTTCATCCTTTATAGCAGACATAAAGATCTCAAGAACCTTGGTTATAAGCATTGGCAAAATATTAACCATGTCATTCATCAAAACATAAAGGTTGTGTATCCTTATCACAAGGAAAATGTTCGCAAAGCGATGGAGTTTTTTCAAAAAGAAATCAAAGCACTTAATTCAATCGATTTTTATCAAGAATAATAAAGTATGCACATTTAGTGCGTACTTTTTTTGTTAAAAGTGATGCAGTAAAAAAAGTCTATTTCTGGGTGGCTGTGAAAGCGTTTTTATGGTATGATAGTAGCGTACTTAATGAACAATGAAAGAAGGAGATAGAAAATGAATAAAATACATGTTGTTATTTGGGGATTTGGGGCAATGGGAAGAGGCATGGCAGGCATGCTTTTGGATAAGAAGGGAGTCGAGATTGCAGGCGTATGCGACGTTAATGAAAGCATTGTAGGAAATAGCGTTTTTGAGCTGTTAAATCGCGAGCCACAAGATCATAAAGATGTTAGAGTGTCAAATAATATAGATGAGCTACTTGATAAAGACAAATGTGATATTGTTTTACTTGCGACTGATAGTTTTACAAAAAATGCTTTTCCCAAAATGAAGAAAATTATCCAAGCTGGAATTAACGTGATTTCAACTGCGGAAGAGATGGCATATCCAAAAGCACAAGAACCGTCTCTTACAAAAGAACTTGATGAACTTGCCAAAAAGTATGGTGTTACTGTACTTGGAACTGGAATAAATCCTGGTTTTGTGATGGATCTATTAGTTATTGCGCTTACTGGCACAATGAAAGATGTCAAGCATATTGAAGCGAACCGCGTGAATAGTTTGTCGCCATTTGGACCGGCAGTAATGGAAGAACAAGGTGTTGGAATAACTGTTGAAGAATTTGAAGAAGGTGTGAAAAACGGCACGTTAGCTGGTCACGTTGGTTTTGCGGAAAGCGTACAAATGATAGCCGATGCACTTGGAGTTAAACTTGATAAGTTTGAACAACAAATGGCACCAATTCTTACTAATGTAGACCGTAAAAGCCCATACGGATTTGCGAAAAGGGGGCATGTTGCGGGTGTAAACATGACAGGTCAAGGGTATGTGAATGGTGAAGTATTCATCGACATGAAACATCCACAACAAATTGAACCGGAGATGGAAGGAACTCACACAGGTGATTACATTAATATTAAAGGAACGCCAGAAATACACATGTCTATTAAACCAGAGATTGATGGTGGAATTGGAACAATTGCCATGTGTGTAAACATGATTCCTCATGTGTTGAATGCAAGACCGGGGCTTAAAACAATGATCGACTTACCAGTGCCACGTGCTATTTTAGGGGATATGAGAGATCTTCTCGAATAGTAAAAGTAGATTATGAATATTATTTACATCAGTTCTTTTAGCTTATAGCGTTTCATAGTCTATATTAGTGCACTAAATGATGTTAATACATATTTATTTTATATAAAATCACCTCAAGAAAGTACTGTTGTTTTTATCACTAAATTATTTCCCATGTTTCTATATATAGTATCGAGATATTAGCCTTCCAACCAATATCTTACTATGAAAGTTTAGAGAAGGATTTCTTTAAAATTGTCTATTTATAGTTTTTGAAGTGATATTTTTTATTGCTTTGTATGCTTTGTGAAAGGTATCAAACTCATCAAGGAGGAATCAAAACAACATGATTAAGAAAGGCACTTATGTAAGAATTAGACAAACAGTTTTACAGCCACAAGACCGCAGCAATCACCTACCTGATGATACGAAGACTGTCCCATTTAAAGTTTGGGTAAAAGGTTTCTTAAAAGAGGATGCCGATCTTTTTGATTATGTAACAATTGAAACTTCGTTAGGTCAAGAGTATTATGGCAGACTAAAAGAAACAAATCCGCCTTATCGTCATTCTTTTGGTGAGTTTGTCCCTGAGTTATTGAAATTAAGGGATATTATTTTACAAGATAATTTTGGTGATCAAGATGAGTGACTACGATAAAATACTCGCAAGAAAAGACGAGATAATGAAGCAATCAATCGGGCTTGATTATGCAAAATATGAGTATGGCACAATTGCATTTGATTATGAAGCTTTAATGAATGAGAACAATTATTCATTTGAGCAAGTTAAACAAATCCAAACAAGTAATATGGTTGGGAATACACCGCTCATTGAATTAAAAAATATAACTAAATATGCTCGTAAGTACGCTAAACCGGGATATGGCGCAAGAATTTTTCTTAAAGATGAAGCTGCTAATTTATCTGGTTCTTTCAAAGCTCGTCGCGCTGCGCTCGCAGTGCATCACGCAAAACAAATGGGATACAAAGGTGTGATAGCTGCTACTAGTGGAAATTATGGTGCTGCTGTGGCTGCGCTTGCCGCAAGAAATAATCTCAAATGCATCATTGTACAAGAAGCATTTGATTCAAATAATGTCGCGCAACCAGAAATACTAGAAAAGGCGCGAAAATGTGAAGCTTTTGGCGCACAAGTAGTACAATGCAGCGTTGGACCAGAATTATTTTATATGTTTTTGAAACTGTTAGATGAAACCGGATATTTCAACGCATCGCTTTACTCTCCTTACGGCATTCAAGGCATTGAAACACTTGGATATGAAATAGCGATGGAACTTAAAGATCGGGAAGGAAAATTTCCTGACGCTGTCGTTGTGACAAATGCAGGTGGCGGTAATCTTACTGGTACTGCACGGGGATTACAAAAAGCAGGTGCTCTTAGCACAGAAGTAATCGCTGCTAGTGTAAACTTGGTTGGTCTTCATATGGCTTCTGACAATGATTTTAATAAAAAATCATTTACAACTGGGCATACAGGTTTTGGTGTTCCTTTCGCAATTAACCCTGATCGGAGCGATGTACCTAGAAGTGCTGCTAGACCACTTAGATACATGGATAGCTATGTTATGGTAAATCAAGGTAGTGTCTTTTTCATGACAGAAGCACTTGCGCTTTTAGAAGGGATGGAACGAGGACCTGCAGGAAACACTTCTCTTGCTGCTGCTTTTGCACTTGCAAGAGAAATGAAAGAAGACCAGATTATAATTGTACAAGAAACTGAATACACGGGCGCTGGTAAACATATCCAACCGCAACTCTCGTTTGCGAAAAAAAATGGAATCGATCTTTTATTTGGTGACCCTTTAACAGAAAAGCCAGGCACTAATATTGTGTTTCCACAAAATGGGTCTTATGTAAAATATGAGGAACTTTCTCTTAAAAAGCTACAATTTAGTTATTTAAAAAGATTTGTGAATCAACCATTAACTCGTGTTGACAAACAATATTTATGTGAAGAATTACGAATTACAAGTAAGCAGTTAGATGAACTTCTTGCGGAACTTGGGAGGTAAACATGAATGAGAGAAAAGATGATTTTGAGTTAAGAAGAGCTCATCTAAAAAATATGAGTGACGCTGAACTAAAACAATATTTTTTAGATCTAGCGGATAAAATTGTTGACCCACTTTTGGAACTTGCTAGAACTCACACATCTAAATCTATTGAACGAAGTGTTTTGCTGCGCATGGGCTTTTCATCTCTTGAAGCAAAAGCAATTGTCGATTTACTTTCAGAACACGAACTTTTAGCAAAAGGTGCAGGACACTGCGTCTTTGCTCTTTCTAAAGAACTAAATTTGCCAATTAGGGATGCTGGTTTATTACTTATGAAAGGTAAAGGCATCGAGTCCTTATTGGCATATTTTAGGGGGAGAGCACAATGAAACCAAATGAAAAACTTGATATTAGAAATATATTAAAAGATTTAGAAAATTACCGGCCTAAGAAACGTGGCTGGGTGTGGCGGGAACAATCATCTCAACAAGTTGGCGGTTTCACCTACAATCAAGCATCTCCATCGCTCAAACGCAGTATACCGCTTCAAAGCGCACGCTACGTTGGGGGAATTGATCCTCAACCACAGGAAGTTATTACTACAGAGATTGCATCCGGCCGTTTCGAAGATGATATCCGGCGCATGCGTATGGCCGCTTATCATGGTGCAGATCATATCATGGTTATACGAACCGCAGGGCAATCTCATTTTGATGGACTAATTGAGGGGACACCACAAGGAATAGGCGGGATACCTGTTACAAGAAAACAAGTAAGAGCTCAACGAAAAGCACTTGATATTATTGAGGAAGAAGTAGGTAGACCAATAAACTACCACAGCTATGTTTCTGGTGTTGCGGGACCTGAAATCGCTGTTATGTTTGCTGAAGAAGGAGTTAACGGAGCGCATCAAGACCCACAATATAATGTTTTATACCGAAACATTAACATGGTTAGAAGTTTTGTCGATGCGGCTGAATCAAAAAAAGTTATGGCATATGCGAATATGGCGCAAATTGATGGTGCGCACAACGCCAATGCTACAGCTCGAGATGCATGGAAAGTAATGCCAGAACTATTAGTACAACATATTATTAATTCACGTTTTAGCGAACGCTGCGGTATATCAAAAGATAATATCTGTCTATCTACAGTACCACCAGCAGCTCCCCCAACACCTGATCTAAAACTTAACCTTCCGTACGCAGTTGCACTAAGAGAGTTTCTAGGGGATTATAAATTCCGTGCACAGATGAATACAAAATATATGGATTCATCTACAAGAGAAGCCACAGTTACTCATGTACTAAATCTACTAGTAACTAGACTTACAAACGCGGACATTCAATCAACGATTACCCCTGATGAAGGCCGAAATGTTCCATGGCACATTTATAATATTGAAGCGCTTGATACTGCTAAGCAAGCACTCATAGGTATGGATGATTTACTATCAATGGTCGAGCTAAAGAAAGACGGTTATTTACTAGAAAAGAAGCGTGAAATCCAAGAACGAGCCGTTTTAATGATGGAAGAAATTATCGAACTTGGAGGCTATTTCAAGGCGGTTGAAGCAGGGATGTTTGTCGATAGCGGTGAATATCCGGAACGCAACGGTGATGGTATCAAACGTGTTATCGATGGCGGAGTAGGTTCGGGAACTGTGATTGAACGTGATAAAGATTACTTTGCTCCTGTCACCGCTCATTTTGGCTACAACAACGTTGCCCAATATAACGAACAGGCAGTGGATAATCCGTCTATACTAATTGATGGATGTACTTTTGAAAAACCAGAAAAGATTCAATTCATTGATGAACTTGATGAGAGTGATAATGTTTATCTCAGGTTGGACGAAACAGAACATTATCGCACTGGTGGATATCTCAGACCAGAAGTACAATGGTTAGGAGATGGGACAGTAGTTGTCGATTTGTTTTTTGCGACCGATGAACGCACTGCGGAAGCAGCTGCACTTGTCACGGGAGAAAAAATGAATTTATCCGATGTTGAAATAATCCACAAAGAAATTCTTCACCCAAGTGAAGGAACGAGAGTTCAAATTAAAGGAACATTCAATTTTGACATCAAGGTTGAAGATCTTAAACTTCCAGAAGTAATTAAAACTAAGAGCGAAGAAGAAATATTTGATTACATTAAAAAGCACCCAATCAAAGTTGTTGCAGGTACAGCTGGAAATGACGAACATAGCGTAGGAATTAGAGAAGTCCTCGATATTAAACATGGTGGAATTGAAAAATACGGAATAACATATACATATCTTGGCACAAGTGTTCCCATTGAAAAGTTCGTTGACGCCGCAATTGAGACAGATAGTCAAGTTATTTTGATGAGCACCATTATCTCTCACGATGATATCCACTACAAAAATATGGAAAAACTACACAATTACTGTGTTGAAAAGGGAGTACGCGACAAATTAATTCTTATTGCTGGTGGAACACAAGTTACACCAGCTATCGCGCGGGAACACAAAATGGATCAAGGCTTTGGAAGAGGGACTAAAGGTATACATGTAGCCTCTTACATTATAGATATACATAAGGAGCTTTTCGGTGAAAATTGATGTTGTTGTCGCCGAAATTGGTTCCACTACAACCATTGTAAATGCATTCAACCTATTTCAAGGCGACCCTAAATTTTTAGGAAGAGGTGTCTTCGCAACAACGGTAGACTCAGATGTTAGAGTGGGGCTACAAAAAGCTTTACTTGACCTACAAGAAAATTTAAACACAAGTACAATTACATATGATGAGATGTTTGCGACAAGCAGCGCAGCCGGAGGGCTTCGCGTATCTGTTCACGGTCTT
>CAZZJG010000042.1:0-6486 GCA_964654395.1 uncultured Candidatus Izemoplasmatales bacterium | reverse complement strand
TTTGATTTGTGCTTCATTTGCCATTGTTGAGGAAGCGATGAGAGAAACTAATATACCAATTCACATTTCGACCCAACAATCAATTACAAACCAATTAGGAGCAAAATTTTGGCAAGAAAGAGGTGTTGAGCGAGTTGTGCTCGCTCGCGAGCTTTCATTGGAAGAATTAACATTACTTCGAAAAGAGACGGATTTAGAACTAGAAGTATTTATTCATGGTGGAATGTGCGTGAGTTATTCTGGAAGGTGCACCCTTTCTAATAACATGACGGACCGTGATGCGAACCGTGGTGGTTGTGCACATAGTTGTCGTTGGAATTATGATATACTTCATGCAGAAGAAAAACTTAATGACTCTGTTCCATTTTCTATGTCTTCTAAAGATTTACAAGCAGTTTTGCATATAAAACGTTTAATGGATATAGGTATTGACAGCTTGAAAATTGAAGGAAGAATGAAATCAATTCATTATATTGCAACTGTGGTATCCACTTATCGTCATCTTATTGATGATATTTATGAAGGAAACCCTGTTGATATCGAGCAATATGAAATGAGTATCGCGAAAGCTGAAAATCGTTTAACTTCTGATGGCTTTTTCCGTGGGATTCCTACGAAGCAACAACAACTTTATAATCAACGCAGTGAAAATCCGACACAAGAATTTGTGGCGATTGTCTTAGACTATGACCAAGGTAGAAAGATGGCACTTGTAGAACAGAGGAACAAGTTTAATCTTAATGATAAAATCCAACATTTCCATCCTGGTAAAGTATATCGCGAATTTTCTCTTACTTATATCGAGGATGAAGCAGGGCATGCGAGAGAAAACGCGCCTCATCCGAAAGAACGACTTTGGATTTCTATTCCGTTTACTGTTCGTCCTTATGATATCCTGCGAAAAATAAAATGAGGATTTATTGAAATTATCATTGTTTTCTGTATAATGTATGTGAAACAAATTCAAAGAGAGTGTCAGGAGTGATGTGATGGAAAACCGCCCCGTTATTATCGCTGTCGCTGGTGGAAGTGCATCAGGTAAAACGACTGTGGTAAATAAGATTATTGAAGGATTTGATCCTCGCGATGTAACTGTTATCAAACATGATGACTATTATAAAGATCAGTCTCATATTCCCATGGAAGAACGTGTTAAAGTCAATTATGACCATCCTTTTAGTTTGGATAATGACTTGTTGTTCAAACATATCTTGGATTTGATTAAAGGAAAAGAAGTAGTAAAACCTATTTATGATTTTGAGCATCATACTCGCTCAAATAAAACAGAGGTTGTTCATCCAACACAAATTCTGATTCTCGAAGGAATTCTTATTTTAGAAGATGAACGGATCAGGGAGCTTTGTGACATCAAACTATTTGTTGAAGCAGATGATGATTTACGTTTTATTAGAAGACTCCGCCGTGATATGGCTGAACGTGGAAGAACACTTGAAAGTGTAGTGCACCAGTATCTTACTACTGTTAAACCAATGCATTTTGCATTTATTAAACCGACGAAACGTTATGCGGATGTCATTATCCCTAATGATAAAGACCACACGGTCGCAGTTGATCTCATTATCACAAAAATTAAATCTATTATTTCTGAACAAAATAAGATATAATACTTCATGTGAACAAGCAGGAACGGAGGTCAATATATGGAAAGTAATAAATATCAATTAACCCAACAAGGGTTAGAAGATTTAAAGGCTGAATTAGAGCGTTTGAAAACAGTTGATCGGGTTAAAAATCTTGAAGCTTTGAAAGAAGCACGCGCTCAAGGAGATTTGAGTGAAAATGCAGATTATGACGCTGCCCGCGATGAACAAGCACAAATTGAAGCCCGCATCAAAGAAATTGAAGGTATTTTGAAAAACTATGAAATTATCAAGAAAAGTCGCTCAAAAATAATTTCAATTGGGAAGACTGTTGTTTTGAAAGTAGGGTTCATGCCGGAAGAAACATATAACATCGTTGGATCTTTAGAAGCTGATCCATTAAAAAACCGCATTTCGAACGAGTCTCCTATTGGTAAAGGGATACTAGGATATAAAAAAGGCGATACCGTTATTATTAAGACCGAAACGGGGCGCGATGTGGAAGTTACAATCGTTGACGTAAAATAAGGATGTAATTCGCATTCTTATTTTCATTTTCGGGAGGACAGTATGATTGGAATTATCGGTGCTATGCCGGAAGAAATAGAGAAGGTATTACTTTTGATGGAAGAAAGTAGTGCTGTTGAGCACGCTACGAGAACATTTTACCAAGGAACTATTAATAATCACTACGTCGTCGTTGTATTGGCGGGGATTGGGAAAGTAAATGCAGCTATTACTACGACGCTTTTACTGGAACAATTCGATGTTGATGCGGTGATTAATATAGGCGTCGCTGGTGGACAGCGCGGTGTTAAACATTTAGATGTTGTTGTAAGTAAAAGTGTCTTATATCATGACGTCGACGTAACTTATTTTGGCACTTACCAAATGGGACAATTACCAGGAGAAGAACCAGAATTTGAAGCTGATGAAACACTTTTAAAGGCCGCAATTGATGTGCTTGATTCATTAGAAATTTCATACAAGGTAGGCCGGATAGCTTCTGGGGACAAGTTTGTGTATGATGTTGACATGGTTTATGATATTAATCAAGTTTATGATGATATATATGCCATCGAAATGGAAGCGGCCGCTATAGGACATACGTGTCATTTATACCAAGTTCCTTTTATCATATTCCGCTCGATAAGTGATGTGCTAGGTGAAAAAAGCCAACAAGAGGACTTTCAATCTTTTTTAACAAAAGCATCTGAACAAGTCACAACATTGCTTGTTGCGTTGTTAGACCAAGTTGAATGAAACAAATAAAATTATTGGGCCAAACAGTTAATGTTTTGTTTGTGCATACGACAAACAAACATACCTACCTAGTTTTTAAAGATGGCTATATTGAAGTGAGATTATCACGTTTTGAGAGAGAAAAAATCGCTCTTAAATACATTGAAAGTCATGAAAAACTTATCTTGCGTAAGTTACAGACCCAAGAGAAAGTTTTCAAGCATAAAAAACAAATGACGCAATTAATTTTCGGACAGCCTTTAACGAAACAACAAGCTTCGCTAAAAAGAACGTTGTCGGCTGAAAAGTGGCGGCAACACTTACGTTTTTTATTGGAAGTTGAACTTAATAACCTTTTGGAAAAATATCGTAAAAATGATTTGGTTGACATAACAGGAGTTGTTATTACAATTAGGAACATGAAAACTCGATACGGTTCTTGCCAAAGCGTTAAAAGAAAAATCACGATAAACGAAATTCTCGTGCATTATGATAAAAAGATTATTGAGTATGTTTTTCTCCATGAAATTGCACATTTAGTAGAGCCAAATCATTCAAAAAAATTTTACCAATTGCTTACGCAATTATGTCCTAATCATAAAGCCCTAAAAAGGAAGTTAAATAGTTTAAAGGAGTGAAAACATGATTAAATGTTTTTTTCGCGCATCAAAGTTTATACCGAGTGAATACGTACACTCCTTTTTTGATATTGACTTTGTAAATCTAAAACAAAAGGGCTTTAAATATATTATTACTGATTTGGATAACACCCTTATATCATATGATGAGTCGCTGCCAACAAGGCAAATTACTGTTGCTTTTACAAAACTAAAAGAAATGGGATTTGAGATAATCCTATTATCAAATAATCACCCACCAAGAATTGATAAGTTTGTGCAAAATCTTGGTATTAAAGGCATTGCGAGTGCACGTAAACCATTAAAAAAAGGTTTTAAAAAAGCAATGAAATTGATGGATGGCGCAACAAAGACTAATACATTAGTTATTGGGGACCAACTTGTGACTGATATTTTTGGCGCAAAGAGAATGGGGCTATATGCCGTTTTAGTTGATCCTCTTAAACGAAAAACAGAGAAATGGTATACAAGAATGAATCGAAAATTGGAACGGGCGTTGATTCAAAAAATTAAACGTAAACATCGTGATATGTTTGATTCTTTGAATTTAGGTGAGAGAGAGGTATAATATGAGTCAACTTAGATGTATTGGTTGTGGTGCGCCCCTACAAAGTGATGATCCAAATAAAATAGGCTACCTGCCTAGTAGCGTGCTTGTATCTAGTGAAGAAAAACTTGTTTGTAAGCGATGTTTTCGACTTCGACACTACAATGAGGTGATTCCTGTTTCGATTACGCAAGATGATTTTTACAACATTATTTCCCAAATAGCACTTACTGATTCACTTGTTGTAAAATTAGTTGACTTGTTTGATTTAGAAGGGTCTATTATTCCGCAAATTTCCCGATTAACCAATCATAATGATTTAGTTGTGCTCGCAAATAAAAGAGACTTACTACCAAAAAGTGTAAAAGACGGGAAACTTCTTCATCATGTTAAACGAATATTAGCCCAGCACAATCTAAAGCCGATAGAGGTTTTATTACTTAGTGCAACTAAACGATTCAATCTTGATGAAGTTATGGACAGGATTGTAAAACACGCCAATGGACGTGACATATTCATTGTTGGTGCCACTAATGTTGGGAAATCCACATTTATCAATCAAATACTCAAATCCTATGCGGGCGCTAAGGAAGATGTTATAACCGTTAGCCAACAAGCAGGTACTACGCTTGATATGATTAAAATCCCCATGGAACAAGGTTATATAGTTGATACTCCAGGGATTATTAATGATATTCAAATTACACATTATGTTCTCCCTTCTTCACTCAAAATTATTACCCCGAAAAGGGAAATAAAGCCCAAGATTTATCAACTTAATCCTCATCAAAGTTTGTTTATTAACGGATTTGCGAGATTAGATTATATCAGTGGTGAAAAAACGAGTTTTGTTTTATATGTTTCAGAAAAGATGCATATTCATCGCACAAAACTAGCACATGCGGATGCATTTTATCATAAACACCGTTATGGTTTACTTGCGCCGCCTACTTCAGAAGAAAACTACAAATTAAAGCGTCATCGCCTTCATATTAAAAACAAAAAAGAAGATATTGTTTTGCCTGGACTTGGATTTATTACTGTGAAAGGTCCAGCAGAAGTAGATGTGTATGTTCATGAAAAGTCCACCCCATATTTAAGGGATGCATTGATATGATTAAGCAAATTGAGTTTGATTTACAAAATCGATATAAACATAAAAATCATCGATTACAGCATGTTTACAATGTTGTAAAAACAACGCTCTTTTATGCAAACAAATTTCAAGTAGACCTAAATAAAGCTCATATAGCTTCTTTACTACATGATATTACTAAATATGAATCAAATGCTTCACATATAAGTCTGATACAGTCTTCATATGAAAAACATGAAGAGATATTAAATGGTTATCCACCAACAATATGGCATGGTTTTAGCGCAGCAGCTTATGCTAAAAAGACTTATAACATAAATGACGAGGATATTCTAAATGCTATAAAGCACCATACTGTTGGAAGGCCTAATATGAATAGGCTTGAAGAAATATTATTTTTAGCTGATTACATTGAACCAGGTAGAACCTATTCATCATGTCATGTAGTGCGTGAAGTTGCGAAGACAAACTGGCATAAAGCAATCTTCATGGCAATGGATTTTAGTATTACCTACCACGAAGAAAAAGAATCATTCATTCCTAAAATTGCTTACAAAGCACGGGAATATTATCGACAGAAATGGGAGGATTAATATGAATAAAATTGACACAATTATATCTGCCCTAGAAAGAGTAAATGCGCAAGACATAGATGTTTTTGATATGAGGAATACTTCACCTTTTTTTGATTTTTTAATTATCGCAAGTGTGAAAAGTAACCGGCAATTACAAGCTTCTTTTCAACACATTTCTGACGATTTGGTTAAAAAGGGGTATCCTGCTCCAAGTATTGAGGGGAAACAATCTAATAGTTGGGTATTAATTGATGCAAGAGATGTAATTATCAATGTCTTTACTCCGGAGGAAAGATCATATTATGATTTAGAAAAAATGCTTGCGGATGTGAAACGTTGGAAAGTGGATGAATTACATGATATTTGATGAAATAGCTCCTTATTATGACCATTTTATCGATGAAGAACTAAATGAATTATACATTCGCACCGTGCAAAAGCATTTAAAAGAAGAAGCTACGATTATTGATATGGGTTGTGGTAATGGTGAGTTGTCGGTTAAACTTGCGAAATTAGGTTATATCGTAACGGCCACGGATATTTCATATACTATGCTGGAATATGCAATGAATAAAGCAGTAAACAACGACGTACAAATTCGCTTCTTTGTGCACAATATCCTCGATTCTTTAAGTCAATCGTATGATGGTATTTTAATGACATCTGATGTTATCAATAATATCCATACAGAAGCAGAAGTATTACGAGTTTTTCAAAACGTTACAAACAGCATGAACCAATCTAGCATCTTTATGATTGATTTAATCCGCGTGCAGTCTGATGAAAA
>CAZZJG010000041.1:0-6569 GCA_964654395.1 uncultured Candidatus Izemoplasmatales bacterium | reverse complement strand
GGAGTTATGGACCCGTAGCTCAGCAGGTTAGAGCTCCCGTCTCAAAACCGGTAGGTCGCAGGTTCGAATCCTGCCGGGTCCACCATATACGATATTAATGCAGGAGGAATACCCAAGTCTGGCTGAAGGGATCGGTCTTGAAAACCGACAGGGCGCGAAAGCGTCGCGGGGGTTCGAATCCCTCTTCCTCCGCCACTCGTTATTAAAATTATATATATTTTTATTTATAGTGTCTCTCTTTCAGTTTTTAGATCGCGGGGTGGAGCAGTCTGGTAGCTCGTTGGGCTCATAACCCAAAGGTCGCAGGTTCAAATCCTGCCCCCGCAACCAATGGTCCAGTAGTGTAGTGGTTAACATGCCGGTCTGTCACACCGGAGATCGCGGGTTCAAGTCCCGTCTGGACCGCCACTTGTGGCTCGGTAGCTCAGTTGGTAGAGCAACGGACTGAAAATCCGTGTGTCGGCGGTTCGATTCCGCCCTGAGCCACCACTTTGAGAATAACCCTTTATTTTTAAGGGTTTTTTTATTTGTCTTTTTTTCTACACGCTGACTAATAATGAAGTTTGTTGGTTCGTAACATCGCCAATACGAGTTTGTTAATTAAGTCAGTTTTTCGCAAATAAATAGAAATTCAATTGATTTGAAATTTGGTGTAACAGATTGACATATAAGTAAAACTTATACCATCATTGATAACGATTCAAAAAACTATTGTTGATAGTACAAGAAAAAAATATATTATAATAATAATTTTAAGATAGACATGAGAAAAATCAATGATTCACGAGAATAATATAATCGGTGATAACATGAAAAAAGATGCATTACAATATTTTGAACGTTTGGATCAATTTCAATCATTTTATTACTCTCTAGACATCTATAACAACTGGAAAATCAAGAAAGGACTATTAAACGATAGGGGGAAGTTAATTGACAATAAGAGCTATGTATTAAAATTAAGGGATTTATTCGACGATAAGGATTTTTTTAGAAAAAGAGTATCAATAGCAGAAATTGTATCGTGGCTAGATACTATGAACCTTATTAATCGATTGATTGACGTGTTGAGAATGAATCTAGATTCAACAGACTTTCAAAAAATTAGTATTTATACGGAGTACATGATTCAAATGTCGAAAAAAATGAGAGTTGATTATGTGTTGGAATATGGCGATTCTCTGCTTCTAATAGAATTTCGAACAGTTAATAACTTTGAAAAGATCCGGCCAACATGGCAAAAAAAATTTCAAGAATTATTAATTTATAAAGAATTGATGAATTATTACTTGCAACACAAAAAGATTCTATTGTATGGATTTATTGCAATGTATGAGTATGATTCAAACAAACCAATAAATAAACATATCGAATACAATCAGAATCAAATTAATTATCTTGCTGAGTATATAAAAAGATACTTGCTGAAAAATGAAATCTAAATCCATCTAACTGTGGTATAATAAAAACATCTGATGTAGGGGAGCGTTTGTTTATCAGATTTTTTATAAGGAGGCCTTACAAGATGTTTGATCTGGTTGAAAACTGGGAGTTAATGAATTTCTTTCTCTATTTAGGTGTATTGTTGTTTGTCGCGAAAATCATTAAAGAAAAAGTACCTTTCCTAAACAGGGTCATTATACCCACCGCTTTGATAGCCGGTTTTATAGGGTTAACTTTATCAGATGGTTTTCTAAATGTGATTAATTTGTCAGAACCTATTTATGAAGTATATAACGGAGATCTTGATTCACTTCAGTTAAATCAAGAAGATGCTATACTTATTGTCACAGCAGAAGAAGCAGAAAAAATGGGTGCTATTGGATTGGATACGGATCAATTCCAACCTTCGGATTCTGTTGTTCTAGTTCCATCCGAAAGTGAAACAAAAAGAATGGATATAATTTATGAAACTGTATATCACAGTTTAGCCATAGGATTTATAGCACTAACTTTACGGAAAGATAAGAGTAAAGCGGATAAAAAAGTGTGGTCTACAGGTATGGTCATAGTATTGACATATTTAATGCAAGCTGTTCTTGGTGCTGCTGTTGTATATTTTCTGTTTACGAAGGTTTTTTTAGGTGCTGGCCTCTTATTACCTCTAGGATTTGGGCAAGGACCAGGCTTGGCTACATCAATTGGTAGCGGATACGCAAAGGGAGTCGGGAATCTTGTTGAAGGTGGCGCATTAGGTGCGACAATTGCATCAATTGGCTTTTTAGTAGGTGGAGTAATTGGTGTGTTTGCATTAAATATTCTTGCGCGTAAACATCATTTGGATGTAGAAAGAACTCACCAAGAAACACCAACTCAAAAGACTACTTTTGAAGTTGAAACTATTAAGGAAATTAGGGCATTTGATACTTTCACTATGCAACTAGTTATTATCTTTCTAATATATTCTTTAGTGTACTTGACGCTTGTAGTTCTTGAAAATTACATTCTCCCAATTATGGGTAGTTTGGGTACAACCTTTGCTGGAGTATTCCACGGATTCAATTTTCTCATAGGGATTCTATATGCTCTACTATATCGGAGAATATTAAAATATTTTGAGCAAAAAGGGAAAAATGTCAATTTTTTAACTAATAATTATGTATTGTCAAGTATTAGTAGCTTAGCGTTTAACTTCATGATTGCATCTGCTGTATTAACAATAACAATTAAATCGATTCAAGAGTATTTCTTACTTGTAATTATTTTGGCAACGGTTGGTACTTTAGCTACTTACCTCTTTTTGCGGTGGATCAGTCATCGAATATACAAGGGGCAATATGAAGTTCATTATTTCCTTTCGATGTTTGGTATGCTGACAGGAACAGCATCTACTGGCCTTGCGCTATTGAAAGGAGTAGATCGTGATTTTGAATCACCTATAGCAGAGGAGATTGTAGTTGGAAGTGGGACTGCAATTTCGATGGCTCTCCCCCTATTTGCATTGTTAATGTTTCCAGGATTGGCTATCACAAGTGGGAATAATATATACAATGTTTTAGTATTTATTGTTCCAATTGTCTATGGGGTAATATTGCTAGGAATTTTATTATACATAAATAGAGAAAAGTAAGATAACTAATCAGAAATAATGTGATTTTTTAGACTTTGTTTTAGAAATATAAGACAATAAATTATAATTTTAAGGTTTCCGATGTATATCAAAATGCATCTGAAACTTCTTGGTTTAAAAAAGTTAATTTAGTCATTTTTCATTTTTGTAAGCAAATACATATTTATATATTTGTCAATGATAGGTTATAAATTATGATAAAGGTTTTTTGAATAAAGAACTAAAAGTTGCAAGTTTGAAATTTATTTAATAAATGTGTTGCTATTGGTGTAGAAGAATTCACACTGTAATACAATACGCTGTAAGGAGGCATCAATGAAGATATTGTTAACAAACGATGATGGTTATCAGTCAGAAAAACTGCAGTTTACCAGACATGTGCTACAACAATTTGGGGAAGTAATCACAGTGGCTCCTAGGGAAGAACAATCTGCCAAAAGTATGTCTCTTACCATTGGGGGGGTTCCAATAAAAAAAATAGATTCTAAAACATTCATCGTTGAAGGAACCCCTGTAGATTGCATAAATTATGCTATTGTTGGACTTGGCATTAAACCTGATCTCGTAGTTTCTGGAACTAACGATGGGTATAATATTGGCATTGACACGAAGTATTCTGGGACCGTCGGTGCAGCCATTCAAGCACAGTATTTTGGGTTTCAGTCATTAGCTCTTTCATCTGACCGCAAAGGAATGGAAACTGTGAAAAGGGAATTAGAATCGACTATGCAGTATATTTTCAATGAACAATTACTTTCGAAAGATTATACCTTAAATGTGAATTTTTCACCTGAACATTTTTACACCACAAAAGGGATTATTCTTACTGAGTTAGACTATAGAGTCTATTCTTATCAGCCAACAACAATTAATGGCCACTTTCATCCACATAGAGGATATATAGATAGTCTGAATGATGTAAATACTAATACTGATATATGGGCATATCAAAACGGATATACATCTATTACACAGATACCATTGTGATGTAAATGTATTGTAAATGAGGAATTGCATGTAAACTTGAATTTCTAGATAAAATAACGTTCGCATTTGCGACCATCATTTGATGGTCTTTTCTTTAACACACTAAAGTGTTTGAAAAACAGATAATCTTTGCAGAAAAGGTTGAGTCGTATATAACACTCTGCTATAATGAAGCCGGCAATAAAAGAAAACGTTTACATTCTTTGAGGTGATACAATGAAACGATTGATGAGTGGAAATGAAGCGATCGCTAGAGGGGCTTACGAAGCAGGTGTACATTTTGCGTGTGCGTATCCAGGAACACCGTCGACTGAGATATTAGAATTTATATCTCAATATCCAGAAATTATAGCTGAATGGGCTCCTAATGAAAAGGTTGCGTTAGAAAGTTCTATCGGTGCCAGTTTTGTTGGAGGAAGAAGTCTAACTGCGATGAAACATGTGGGAGTAAATGTAGCTGCCGACCCGTTATTTACATTCGCTTATACTGGTCTTAATGCAGGTAGTGTGTTAATTACTGCAGATGAACCAGGGATGTTTTCATCACAAAACGAACAAGACAATCGAAATTACGCAAAATTTGCGAAAATTCCGATGTTTGAGCCGTCTAATTCACAAGAAGCAAAAGATATGCTTATCGATGCATATCGGTTAAGTGAAAAATATGGGACTATTGTATTACTTCGTATGACGACAAGAGTCTGTCATTCAAAAAGCTTAGTAACTGAAGGCGAAAGAGTCAATAATTCACTTAAACCATACGAAAAAAACTTGGAACGTTTCGTTAGTGTCCCAAGTAATGCTAGAAAAAACCGAGTATATTTAGAAAAACGAATGAATCATCTGAAAGAATTAAGTGAAAATATCCTATGGAATAAGATTATTGATAACAAACAAAATGTAGGCGTAATAACAAGCGGAATGAGTTTTGAACATGCTCTAGAGGCACTTGGAGACACAGTTGATTATTTAAAATTAGGATTTACACACCCTCTCCCAGCAAACATGATTCAAGAGTTCTGCAAAAATCATGAAACAGTATATATCATCGAAGAAAATGATCCATATATTGAAGAATTCGCTCGAGTTTTAGCTGATAACATTCACGGGAAAGATCTCTTCCCATACACTGGAGAGATGACTCCAGATGTAATTAAACGTGTTGTATTATCACAAGAACTAAAAGAGACAAGTATACCGCAAGAACTGATTGTTCCTAGGCCGCCTACCTTCTGTAGCGGATGTCCACATAGAGGGTTCTTTTACGAGTTATCACGTAGAAGAAATAAGATTATTGTTGCTGGTGATATTGGATGTTACAGTTTAGCTGTAGGTGAACCATATCGAGCTATGGATTGGCTAATTTGCATGGGTGCTGCATTCTCAAGTGGACATGGAGCACAAAAAATAATGAATTTAAAAGAGGACGACAATCGTAGAGTTGTAGCAGTTATGGGAGATAGTACTTTCTTTCATACAGGTATTAATTCTTTGATTAATACAGTGTATAACAAAGGGAAAACTATTAACATTATTTTAGATAACCGCATCACAGGAATGACTGGGCAACAAGATAATCCTGGAAGCGGATTTACCCTTTTAGGGGAAGATACTCATGTTGGAGATATTGAAGCGATATGCAAAGCAATTGGTATTAAGCATGTTCGTGCAATCAATCCTAATGACTTAAATCTTGTAAAAGAAACAATTGATTGGGCCTTGGATTTAGATGAAGCAAGTGTTATTATAACTAACTGGCCTTGCGTATTAAAAAGAAAATATCACGAAGAAGACTACCAACAATATGAAAATCTTTGGAAAACTAAAGATATCGTATTAGAGGACAAATGTACTGGTTGTAAACTATGCTTAAAAAGTGGGTGTCCTTCATTGGTATTCAATCCGAATACAAAAAAAGTATCTATCGATTTAGATACTTGTATTGGTTGTGATGTATGCGCACAAATTTGTCCTTTTGACGCTATAGTAAAGGAGAATACGAATGAATAGTGGTTCCATAAAATTGGTTGGTGTGGGTGGCCAGGGGACCATCCTAGCAGCAAAAGTACTAGCTGGCGCATTTATTGAAGCTGGGTATGATGTAAAAATGAGTGAAATACACGGCATGAGTCAAAGAGGAGGGAGTGTTACAACTGAAATCAGATTTGGACCAATTGTTCATTCCCCTGTCGTTGAACGCGGATCGCTAGACATTTTAGTAGCTTTTGAATTGATGGAAGCGGCTAGATACGCTGATTACCTAAAGAAGGATGGACTGCTTTTATGCAATAACCTTCGTTTAGATTCTATGTTGACTTTAACAGGTAAAATGAAATACCCTGACGGGATAGAATCTTACCTTAATAAACACTTTGATGTAAAAATTTTCTCCGCTTCTGAAATGGCTCATGACTTAGGTAATGCCAAGGCTATGAATAATATAATGCTTGGTGCTTTGTCTAAATACTTAAACTCAACACTAGATTTTATGACTGCCTTGAAAAACAACGTT
>CAZZJG010000040.1:0-6612 GCA_964654395.1 uncultured Candidatus Izemoplasmatales bacterium | reverse complement strand
ACACCAGCAGTAAAGCTAGCCCATATGGCTTTAAAAAGGAAGGTAAACAATTTGATAGTTTATTTGTTCAAGCTACGCAAAAAAATGATTTGAGTAATTTATTTAATCTTTCCCCCTATCTAATAAATAAAGCAGCTGTTTGTGGGTTGCAATCACTTGCGATTCTTTTTGGAGCATCGAAAGGTTTTAAAATAAAGTTGTTGTCATATGAAAATCCATTTGGAATTGGATATGCAGTAATATCATTTGATGCTTTCAAGATGTACGATTATGTATCACTTGCGAAAGCATCTTTACACTGGTACTTAATACATGGCAGTTATCTCCGATTGCCAGATAATCTACTAGACGAAATGAAAACAAACAGAAACGGCGTTTTTGTATCAATCCACAAACACAATCAACTACGTGGATGCATTGGAACAATTATTTCTACGCAAAAAAATGTAGCTTTAGAAATTATTCATAATGCAGTCTCAGCTGGAATAAAAGATCCACGGTTTACTCCAATAAAACTAAGTGAGTGGAATGATTTAATATTCAGCGTAGATGTTTTATCTCCACCAGTTAGGTGTCAAAAATCAGACTTAAATCCCAAAAAATATGGTGTAATTGTAAAAAAGGATTTTCGCACTGGCGTTTTACTACCAAATTTACCATCCATAACCAATACGTCGCAACAACTTAATATAGCTTTACTGCTGGTGTGTGATAGGTCACCACTTCCTATTAGGACAACTCTTTTATTTTCAGGAATATAATTAGATAAAAACATGCCAAATTCTTGATGTTTATTTAGTGAAGAAAAAGAAGGATGAATTCTTACTAATTTAAATTTATTATATTGTTTTGTTATAAAGTATAAAGGGACTAATGTACCATGATCTAATCCAACGTCAGATATTGAGCTAACTATATGTTTCATGTTTGTCTTGGCTGCGCTTTGAATAATTGTGTTAACAAGATGCATGTCGTTAGAAAATTCATATCGTAAATTTTCATAACCAAAAGATCGAAAATCACCAGAAAAAACTAATCCTTCAGATATTTTTATTAAAGATGGATGCATTTGCGCGTGTGGAGAAACTAAAATAATAGTATCTGGTGATAAACTAGCAACTAATCTTGCTACCTGCTCACAAGCATTTATCGTTTGTTTAGCTTCCAGTGCTTGATCACGACCGATTTCAGAGATTATAATTGGAGGATGAGGCATGTAAAACATTCCAACAATTGGCATTTAATCACCTCTTTATACATTTCCTAAATGTATGTGCTTAATTCCAGCTTCAAGACCAATTTGATAGGCTTTATTGAGTGATTTGATGTGTGTTTTATCTATCGATATGTATTTATAACTTGGATAATAACGTGTTATGTGCCAAGGAATATCTGTTGATATTGAGGCAATGTCATTCGCTATTTTTGTAAGTTGTAAAGAGGAATCGTTCACGCCTGGAACGATTAATGTTGTAACCTCTACGTGCACACCACTTTCAAACATCTTGCGTATGTTCCTTAAGACTGGTTCTAATTTACCATGAATTATGTTCTGATATATATTTTTATCTCCACTTTTATAATCAACATTTGCTGCATCTAGATATGGTAAAATCAAATCTAGTGCTTCTTCTGTCATAAATGCATTTGTGACCCATATATTGTATAAATTATTTTCTTTGGCTAGTTTCATAATATCGAGTGCATATTCTAAAAAAACAGTTGGTTCACTATAAGTATAAGAAATAGATTGCACTTGTGCTTTGAGTGCTCTATTGACATGTTCTTTTGGTGAAATTGTTTTTCCTGGAATTCTAAAGCCGACGTACTTCATTTGTGATATTTCATAATTTTGACACCACGGACAGGAAAAATTACAGCCCGGAGCGGCAAGTGAATAAGTATAAGTATGTGGTAAAAAATGAAATAATGGCTTCTTCTCGATGGGATCTACATGTGCTGCGATTGTTTTCCCATAATTTAGAGAATGAAGTTCACCAAAGACGTTCAGTCTCATCCCACAGTAACCTGTTTGATTCTCCGGAATTACGCAATGATGTTCACATAAATTACAAGCAACTTGGTTATCATTTACTGTTTTTTGAAGCATGGCTAACATATATTCCACCTCGTATTAATTATACATCGATATTGTTTGAATATAAAACTTTTTTATGGTAAAAAAACAAATATTAACTGATTATTACATAAACGGCCATATAATTGACATTTACATACCCTGCAAATATAATAGAGCTTGTAAAACATATGAAAAGGCAACCCTGAAGAAATTCAGAGGACGCAAAGCTATAGGGCCTCTAAAATGGCAGCCAGCTACCAATAATGGTAAGGTGGCTTTTTTATTAGCCATCTAGAGGTGGTGCTGTGGTTTCACAAAATACCGGTCGGCTCACAACCTTAGCATTACTACTCGTCGGCTTTCTATTCACTTCATCTTCAGCGTTTGCTTATTTGAAAGAAGTGACTGTTCAAAAAGATGTTGAGATTGTTAAAATCAGCGAACCAGTAGAAATTGTGATTACCGAAATAAATAATGATAATGATGATTACTATCTAGTTCCTGAAGGAAGATCTATCGCTGTTGGAGATTCAGAAATCATTGAATTTCAATACAATGTTGCTGTATCTAGAGAATTATTATCCACTGTTAATCTAGAGGTTTTAGCTGAAAACATCTTAATAGGTGGTGATGAAACTTATGCTCATCTTGTCGGTATTAACATCAATCAAATGGGTGATCATGCTACATTTGATTTGTATAATGACATCATCACTATTATTGTCGAAGTAAGATTATTAGAACCTATTGATGAACAAGAAGTAATTGAGTTAGGTTTACCGTTTTATCGAGTAAACGTAACAGACTCAAAATTTGCATTCGAGGAAATTGAAGGTAAGGTTATTTCATTCCACTTAATTTTCTCGTTGCACCAAAAAAAAGAACCACAAAGCATAAGTAGCAATTAATATTATTTATTTAATTAATTTGTTTATAAGAAAAAGGAGAGATAAATATGAAATCAAAAAAAATAATCATCGCACTCTTACTAGTCTTCGCACTCGTTGCGACCAGTGGAACATTCGCCTATTGGGCAAGCAGTGTACAAGGCCCATCTGATGGTGCAACTGTAGGAACTGTCAATGTTGGTTCTGGTGACACTGTCACAACAAGTATTAGTTTAACAGGTAGTCCCGCTACTGGCGGATTGTTAGTCCCTGCTGGTTTTGCTGGTTCTGGCGAAGTTGAATCAGTAGACCTCGTATACGGTTTTCAATGGACTGAAGATGCTTTAGCTACAGCTTCTCTTTCTGGCGCAACTGTTACTGGTAACTTAAGCGTATCATATACCGTTACTGTTATTGCTGCTGATGGCACGACAGATGTAACAGCGCAAGTTGGATCTTTAGTTAACGTAGCTCCTGGTTCTACATTCCCATTATCTATCACACTTGGAGCTGCTGCGCAGAATTTGACATGGACTGTAACTTTAACTGAACCTTCTACACAAACTGATTATGATGCAATCGCAAATGCAACAATTACGATTGACTTTACTTGGAGTGTAAGCAACGTAACAATTAACTAATTTAAAACTCAAATAAGAAAGTGAGGTTAGACCATGAATTTTAAAAAAATTGCTTTTATATTAAGTATATCTATGTTCATGGTCTCTACCTTATCTATTGTGAGTGACCAAACATATGCATACTGGGCTACAAACGTAGATGTTCCCTCAGTTGAAACTACTGTAGGCACTATCAGTGTAGGAGATTGGGGTATTTATCCTCTTTGGGATTCTACTGCGACTTATTCTATCGGTGATAGGGTTGAAAACAACGGGTACATCTATGAAGCAAAAAAGAATAATCCTACAAGAGAACCCGGTGTAGATAGAGGTTGGAACTCACAGTGGTTCTTAATTGGACCTGCTTAAAAGAAAGCGCGATTGATATCGCGCTTTTTATAATTTATATGTTATAATATGGTTAATGAGCTGAAAGAAGGGATTATATGGAGTCCAGTTGGAAAGAAACGTTGCAGATTACTTTGACTGTGATTGTAGTAAGTATGTTGTCATTATACATCATTTTTCAACTGTTTATACCCGATATGACAATCAAAGTTTTTCGATTTAAACCTTATGTTGTTGTTACTGCGAGTATGGAACCTGTTATTAACGTTAATGACATGGTTTTTGTCAGACCGTTTGATTTAGGTGAGGCACAAGAAGGAGATATTATCACATTTTTAGCTGATATTGATTATAACGGTGATAAAGAAGTTGTAACACATTACATCTATGCAATCGAAGAAAATGGCAGCACTACCATCATTCGTACAAATCGCTATTTCGCTGAAGATCAAACTGTAATTCCAGATACATGGTTGCTTTCTGAAGATGATATTTTAGGAAAATATTGGTTTAAAATACCTAAAATCGGGTTAGTATTAGAGTTTTTTAAAAGTCCTTTTGGTCTTGCAACTATCGGATTTAATACTGCTATAATTGGCGCAATCATATACCTAATCAAAAGTGATCTTCAAAAGGATTAGGAGACTTTTTCATGAAATATGCGCAGAAATTTTATAAATCAGTATAATCACAAGCCGAAAGGCTTGTTTCCATATTGCGAAAAAGTCCTAAACATATAATACTTTTTGTATTCTTATTAACCTTGATTCTCAATATTTTTGTTATGTCAATTCATCTTCTAGATGCTAGATACGAAAAACCCATCATTAGATATCCCTACATTAGCTTAATTTGATTTAAGCAAATTAAATTGTTATTTTTTCTGATTTTGGTGTTTTTGAGTACAAGGTAGAAACACTATTATATCTGATGATAAACCAACTAATACGTTGGAAGTAACATATGATTTTGTGACAATGAAGGTTATGTCTATTAGTGATGTTGTGGTGTGTATAATAAAAATACAAATATAATGGAGACTTTGTACTATACTGCTAAGTATCCTGATGATTTCATCTTATTAACAATAAGTTATTTGTTTTTAATTGATTGCTGGTTATATTTATCTTTAATCACGTGGAGGAAAATCATGAAGCGCCGGATTGTCAATGCCTTGTATGCTTTTTTGGTGTTGTTTTTATCACTTTATTTAATGACCACATTACTTTCTCCAAACGCAAGTATGCGTGTCTTTCACTTTAAACTGTTTAATGTGTTGAGTACGAGTATGGAACCAACAATTAACAAAGGAGATTTAATTGTTGTTAGGAGCGTTGACCCTGATAAATTAGAGATTGATGATATCATTACATTCACAGTGTATATACCTGAACTCGGTGAAAATGGATACGTGACACATCGAATTGGTGATATTCTGTATGTAGATGGCGTTACTATCTATAAAACTCATGGTGAGGGTGTTCCAAGTGATGTGTATGATAAGTGGACAGATGCTTTAGGTAATTCGTATGACATTACTAGTGATGATGTTTTAGGCAAGTATGTATTTCGTATTCCGTTACTAGGATCATTTTTATTACTTTTAGAAGATCCAATATTTGTTTTACTTTTATTTATTAATGGCGTTATTTTATATGCTTTAGTTACGCAAATAAAAAAGGCAAGCTAGTCTTAATAATTATGGCTTGCCTTTAGATGTTATTGTGGCATTGCGAAGAAATACATTTCAAAAGTGAGTTGACCATTTACTAACTGTTGCATCAATTCTTCTGATTGTGGTTGGTTCATTGATACGCGTACATTTACAATTACGCTTTGATAGTCTCCATTAGAAACTAGGGTATTTAATTCATTGCTTGTAGACTGTGTAATGTCAAAGTTGAATATTTCACGTAATTCCTCATCACTGACGCTAGAATCAGAAAAATGTAATTCATATACTTCGCTGTGTAAAGCTAACCCTTCTTTAATTACCAGTTCATAAGTAAAATCAATATAGTACACGTTATTAACACTACGGATTGTGCCAATAGGCACTAATGTAGCATTTTCTGGCGAAACAAGTTTTGATTCAACTAGATAAAAATCAGAAGGGGATGCAAGAACGTCGTCATGTGTAATAGAGCTTGCATAAATAATCATTGTTCCAGAAAAAACAAAAAACATCAACACCAACAATGTAACTAACCGTTTCATTTTTTTCACCTCTCATAGGTATCACATCAGGCAACTGGCTATCTCAAAGAGACCCTATAGTTTTCCGTCACAGAATCGCTTCTGCTTTGGCTTTATCAGATGTCAATGCCGCACGAGAAATGATTACGTGTGGTATGACGTCTTACACCTTTATACTAAATCTATTATAATAAGTTGTCAATACCTTCTATTGTATGTAATATTTATGTAATAATATGTGTTAGAATGTACGGAAAATGATATAATTGATAAAGAAAGGATGATGAAAATGCCAACAAAAGAACAGTTAAAACAGTATGCCAGTTTAGCGGTTCAAGTAGGAGCGAACGTTCAGCCAGGACAATTGGTTTGGGTTAATTCTTCCACTGAAACAAAGGAACTTGCTCGACAAATCGTTGAAAAGGCTTATCAAGCAGGAGCTAAGAAAGTTGTTGTGAATTGGGGTGATGATTATGTGTCT
>CAZZJG010000039.1:0-6894 GCA_964654395.1 uncultured Candidatus Izemoplasmatales bacterium | reverse complement strand
ATATGGTTTTGACATCTATTCCATTACTAACGATCCACACTCAACAGAAAGTCATCCGGGTGAATTGATTGCATTATATGATTTTGCAATTCAAAATGATATTCGGTATGTATTGTTTGAAAAAAACGCCAATTCTCCTGCAGGAGAACAATTTCTTGAAGATCTTCTTACGACTAACCCTGATGCGGAAGCACTATACGTTCATGGTCTTGGAAAGCTAACAGAAGATGAATATGCAAGTGGTGCGAACTATCTAAGCATCATGTATGACAATCTTGATGCACTCGAAAAAGCATCAAAATAATTCACATTAGAGGTATGAATAGTGGAAAATAGAAACGAACAGGAATTAATACGAATCCAGAAATTAGAACAACTGAAAGAACAAGGCATAGACCCTTATGGTAAAAGATTTGAACCTAACCACAACAGTAAAACACTACAAGAAAAGTACGGTCATTTAGACGAAGAATCATTAAAAGAAAAACAAAATAAAGAGACTATTCGCATAGCGGGTCGTATTATGACTAAGCGGGTGAAAGGTAAAGCTGGTTTTACTCACATTAGTGATAGAGACGGTAAAATACAGCTTTACATTCGTTTTGATGTTGTTGGTGAAAAGACTTTCAACTATTTTAAAAAAGCCGATATTGGTGATATCATAGGAGTCACAGGTACCATAATGAGAACTAGAACCGGTGAACTAACGGTGCGTGTAGACACTATTACACATCTTTCTAAAGCTATCCGCCCATTACCGGAAAAATGGCACGGATTAAAGGATGTGGAAGAGCGTTATCGTCGAAGATATCTTGACCTGATCACGAACGAAGTAACAAAGGAAACCTTTATATTACGCTCCAAAATAATTAGTATTATTAGAGAGTATTTGACTAAAGAAGACTATCTAGAAGTAGAAACACCCATTCTCCACCCGATTCTTGGAGGAGCTGCGGCTAGACCTTTTATTACTCACCACAATACTCTCGATATGCCTTTTTATCTTCGCATCGCACCAGAACTGTATTTAAAAAGATTAATTGTTGGTGGCTTGGAAAAAGTATACGAAATTGGAAGAAACTTCCGCAATGAAGGAATGAGCATCAAACATAACCCAGAATTCACTATGTTAGAGCTATATCAAGCATATGGTGATATGGAAAGCATGATGGATTTGACAGAGCGCTTGATTAAACACGTTGCCTCTAGCATCGAAAGAGAAACAGTTAATTACAGCGGGTATGAAATTCACCTACTTGACAACTGGCAAAAAATCCATATGGCTGACCTTGTAAATCAGAAATTGGGAATCGATTTTAAAGACAAGAATATGACGTTTGAAGACGCAAAAGCTTTCGCGCTTGCGAAAAGTCTTGAAATTCCTGAACATTACACTGGAACAGGTCATATTCTTAATCTGCTTTTTGAAGAGTTTTGTGAAGATGATATTATTCAACCTACATTTGTATATGGACACCCAGTTGAAATATCTCCCCTTGCAAAGAAAAACCAAGATGACCCTCGCTTTACAGACCGTTTCGAACTTTTTATTGCAGGAAGAGAATACGGTAATGCCTTTTCAGAACTAAATGATCCGTTCGATCAAAAAGAACGTTTCCTTGCTCAATTAAAAGAAAAAGATATGGGAAATGATGAAGCGACTGAGATGGATGTTGATTACATCGAAGCACTAGAATACGGTATGCCACCAACTGGTGGGCTAGGTATTGGTATCGATCGTTTGGTTATGCTTCTTACAGAACGCCCGTCCATTCGTGACGTTCTTTTGTTCCCTCATATGAGACACAAACAACAATAACTTAACTAAAACTATGATAATAAGCAATTATCATAGTTTTTTTCGTATATGATTTGAAGTTCGTATAAAAACAAGTGTAAACTTAGTTAGAGGTGATAAAATGATAGTTTCAAGAATTGATCAATTGATAGGTAACACCCCAATAATTAAGTTAGAAGGATTATCCGACCAACCTATCGCAGAAGTGTATTTAAAACTTGAGTGGTTTAATCCTGGTGGAAGTGTAAAAGACCGAATTGCCATTAGTATGATTGAAGCCGCTGAAAAAGAAGGTCTAATTAAACCTGGCGATACAATTATTGAACCAACTAGCGGAAATACAGGAATTGGTTTAGCTTTAGTTGGTGCTTCTAAAGGATACCACACAGTATTAGTTATGCCCGAAAGCTTATCTGTAGAACGAAGAAAAATTTTGAGAGGCTATGGTGCACAATTAATCTTAACTCCCGCAGAAGGTGGAATGAAAGAAGCAATTAAACAAGCAAAATTACTAGCGAATAAACATGGATATTTCATGCCTATGCAATTTGATAACATCAATAATCCAAAAGCACACATGAAGTATACAGCTTGGGAGATAATAAAAGATATCCCCAATTTAGATTGTTTTGTGGCTGGCGTTGGGACTGGTGGTACTATTACAGGTGTAGGTAATATCTTAAAACAACATAATCCTTCAATCTCAATTAAAGCTGTCGAACCAAAAAACAGCGCTGTTCTTAGTGGTAACCCACCTGGGCAACACTCAATTCAGGGAATTGGAGCCGGCTTTATCCCATCAATCCTAGATGTTAACATATATGATGAAGTATTACTTGTCGAAGATGATGAAACTTTCAATATGGCAAGATTTCTAGCGAAGAATCTTGGATTGTTTGTTGGTATCTCTACTGGTGCTAACGTTGTAGCTGCGCTCAAAGTTGCTAAGCGACTAGGTCCTGGTAAAAAGGTTCTTACTATTTCTCCAAGTAATGCGGAGCGTTATTTATCTACTCCACTTTTTGAGTAAAAAAAAGATGAAATTCACCCATGAATTTCATCTTTATTTTTCTTTACCAAGTAAACTACACTCTATTGGTGTCAATTTTTTGGTTTCACCTTTCAAAATAATTCGTGCTGGAATTCCAACTGCGGTCGCATATGGCGGAATGCTCTTTAATACAACTGCATTTGCACCTATTTTTGCTTTGTACCCAACTTCAACGTCACCAAGCACTTTTGCGCCAGCCGCAATCATTACATTATCACATAAAGTAGGATGCCTTTTTACAGATGCAGTGTTCCCTGTTCCTCCTAAAGTAACGTTGTGATATATCAAAACGTTATCGCCTATTTTTGCGGTTTCACCAATGACAGTTCCTGTTCCATGATCAATGATGAAATTCTTCCCAATAATAGCCGCGGGATGGATTTCAACTCCAGTCAATAACCGTGCTGTATTACTTATGATTCTCGCAATTAGCTTTAGCTTAATCTTCCAAAAAAAGTGAGCAACGCGATATAGCCATACCGCATGCATTCCATTATGTGTCAATATTATTTCAAGCGCATGTCTCGCAGCTGGATCTTTTTTCTTCAATGTCTTAATATCAGATATTAATCCCATTTTTATCACCTCTATGCAGGATTATTGTATCTATAATTGATGAATTTTCATAATAATATACTAATAAAAAGGCATACATTGTAAATATCACGCTATTTTTACAAAAAATAGTATATAATCTTTCACAAAAAAACACTTCCTAGTTGTTGCTTGGAAGTGTTTTATATAAATTGGGAATAAAATTAAATACTAGATGTCTTTTCCAATTAAGAAATCGTCTTCCTCGTAAAGGTAAATATCAAGATTTTCAGCGATTTCCACATAAATATCTGTAATACTTGAATATTCATAATCGATTTGAGAAAAGACTTTTTTTAAGGCTTCATTCAATTTGACGCGTAGTTGGTGTATCTCATCGCGGCGCTCCATAATTGAATTTTCTATGAGATTTTCGATGTCATTTAATTCTTTTAAATTTGAATCAAAACCGTGTTGTTCTAGGTCAATTCGTAGTTCATAGATGTACATTAGATAAGCTAATGGTTCACCATATTTTCTCATTTCCTCAATGTTACCTTGAAAAAGCGTATCATAGTAAATTTTAAGAACAGCAACGTGGTTGTTTAAATGTTCAAATCCAAAGCGAAAAATGGTTTCTAAATCATCATCAAATTCTTCATTATTAGTTGCTTTTCCATAGAGATGATTTAAAACAATGTAGATAGGTTCAATGCGCTCGTAAACCTCTTTACAGTTACGTATTCCTTCCAAAAATGTGTGGTGTTCGAGCTTCCAGGATGCATAATCCCGTAGATAAAAACTATCCAAGGGCAACATCCAATGCCATCATGATGGTAAAACCAAGCATAGCTCCAATAGTTGCAATTTTTGTGGTTTCCATCATTTGAGATTCAGGAATCAGTTCCTCAACCACGACATAAATCATAGCCCCAGCTGCGAAACTAAGAGAAAACGGAAGGATACTTTGCATCGTGATAGCCATCAAAGCACCGATTACACCTGCAATTGGTTCAACCATACCACTGAACTGTCCAATCATAAAAGCTTTGTTTTTCGACATTCCTTCACGTTTTAAAGGAATACTTACTGCGGCACCTTCAGGAAAGTTTTGTAAACCTATCCCGATTGCTAAGGCAACAGCGCCACCTATTGCTGCTAAAGCCGCAGGACTTCCAGCTGTAATAGTAGCAGCGTAACCAAATGCCACACCAACCGCAAGGCCTTCAGGGAAATTATGTAATGTTATAGCAATAACTAAGAGGATGCTGCGACGCCACGATGAATTAATTCCTTCTTTGTGCTGTGTCATCACATGCATATGAGGGAGAAATTTATCAATAAGTAGGATAAACAAACCTCCACATAAAAATCCTGCTGAAGCTTGAAACACTGGATTCATCCCTTGTTCTTCAGCTAATTGAATTGCAGGACTTAATAAACTCCAAAACGATGCAGCAATCATCACTCCAGCGCTAAAACCAAGCATTCCATTAAACACCTTTTTCGAGGCTTTAGAGAATAAATACACTAGTGATGAACCTAATGCTGTTATACTCCAAGTGAAAAAGGTTCCAACCAAAGCAGCTTGGATAGGGTGATTGTAAGCCCAATCAAACATCAAATCACCTAAGCTTTGTTATTAGATCCGAATAATTCAATTTTTTCCTTAACCTTGGCAATAGCTGCTTCGTATCCAGGCTTGAGAAGTTTACGTGGGTCAAAACCTTTACCTTCTAAGTCTTTCCCAGCTTCAATATACTTGCGAGTTGCTTCTGCAAACACCAATTGAATTTCTGTATTTACATTAATTTTAGACACGCCAAGCGAGATTGCTTGTTTAATCATATCTTCAGGAATTCCTGTACCGCCGTGTAAAACAAGTGGCATATTGCCAGTTGCGTCTTGGATTTTTTTCAATACATCAAAACGAAGTCCTTGCCAATTTTCAGGATATTTCCCGTGAATATTCCCGATACCAGCTGCTAGCATATCTACACCCAAATCAGCTATCATCTTACACTCTTGTGGGTCAGCTACTTCTCCTGCCCCAACGACACCGTCTTCTTCTCCGCCTATGCTTCCAACTTCTGCTTCTACACTGATACCTCTTTCGTGTGCATATTTTACGATCTCTTTTGTTTTTTGGATGTTCTCTTCAATTGAATAATGAGAACCATCAAACATTACGCTACTAAATCCAGCTTCAATGCAGTTTTTTGCGCCATCAAATGATCCGTGGTCCAAGTGAAGAGCAACAGGTACAGTAATGCCAAGGTAATCAATCATTCCGCTTACCATTCCGACAATCGTTTTAAATCCTGCCATGTATTTTGCAGCACCTTCACTAACGCCTAAGATAACAGGTGAATTCATTTCTTGCGCTGCTGTCAAAACTGCTTTAGTCCATTCAAGGTTATTGATATTAAACTGTCCTACAGCATATCCTTCCTTACGTGCTTTTTGTAACATTTCTTTCGCGGAAACAAGTCCCATAATAGATTCCTCCTAATATGTATTCTTCCGTGTATTATTATACTTTATTCATGGCAAATAGTAAACTAATGTATCTCATAATAAGGCGCACTTATATGATGAAAAGTGCGCCTTAAATTTAATTTCCTGATACTTGTAATGAATCAATTAAAAGTGAAGGACTACCTATGAAGCCATAATTAAATTTTAAATCATCACATACTAATTTAACATTTTGTAGTAAAGCAAGGTAATTTCCAGCAATTGTAATGAGATTTACTGGTCGAACAATTTTACCATCTTCAACGAGGTATCCTGCTGCTTGTAAACTAAAATCACCACTTACAGGGCTACAACCAGCGTGTGTCCCATCTAGCTGTGTTATAATAAGTCCTTTTTTAATTGATTTAACAACATCATCGTAAGCATTTGATCCTGCTTCAATGTAAAAGTTTGTAGGGCGAATTCCGCCACCAAATCCATTCCCGGTAGAATGCAAGCCATCAATTTTAGCGGTTTTTAAATTATGCATATAACCAGTCAGTTTCCCGTGATCTACTAATCTTTTCTTTTTGGTAGCTACTCCTTCATCATCAAACGAACCACTTCGTATAGATCGAGGAATAAAAGGATCATCAACGATTGAAATATTAGTAGATGCAATAAGTTCTCCGATTTTCCCTTTCAACAAAGAAACATTTTTGTGCACACTTTCTGCGCTAAACATGGAAATATGAGGAGCAAGTAGGGAGATACTCGCGGTGTTCACTAATAACACCTGGTATGTACCGCTAGGAACTGGAGAACTACCCAGTAGGGAGACAGCTTTGTCAACTGCGTTTTTGGCGATTTCATTGATATTTAAATCTGAAAAATCGTTAGTCAATTTATATTCAAATGATGTTCGCTGATCATTTCCATCCGAAGCAATAACCATCGCACCTAAAAATGCACCATTTACTTTTTTGCTTAAGTTTAAACCATTCGAATTGACTATCTGCACGCTGTTTTCACCATCAGCATACATTGCTTGTGC
>CAZZJG010000038.1:0-6933 GCA_964654395.1 uncultured Candidatus Izemoplasmatales bacterium | reverse complement strand
TTGTTACGCTATTTACCGTGAAACAAAGGGTGGGGCAAGATTGATTGCTCTTTCACCATTTATTGCTCTTACATTGTTTTATACGCTTGGATATTTCTTTGACTGGTGGATTTATTCTTGGATGGCATTTCTTCTAATTCCTGTAATTGCAATAATTGAGTCAGATTAGGCGGGTTTCCGCCTTTTTGTTTGTAGAGGCTTTGAATTCATTCAATTTTCTAGACAAAACAGAGTTTCTTGTTTATAATATATGCTATGGTTAGGAGTGATGAACATTGATTACTACAAATGATTTTAAAACTGGAATAACCATTCAAAGTGATGGAGAATTATGGATGGTGTTAGAATTTCAGCACGTCAAACCAGGAAAAGGAAGTGCGTTTGTACGTAGTAAATTACGAAATCTAAGAACTGGCGCTGTACTTGATAAAACTTGGCGTGCAGGTGAAAAAGTAGCAACTGCTCATATTGACAAAAACAAGATGCAATATTTATATTCAGCGGGAGACACTTGCGTATTTATGAACAATGAAACTTATGAGCAAGTGGAAATCCCTATGAGCCGAATGGAAAATCAACTTAATTTCATCATAGAAGGTATGGATGTGAATATCATCAGCTTTGAAGGTGAAATATTAACAGTTGATATTCCAGAAAAAGTAGTTTTAACGGTTACTGAAGCAGATCCTGCAGTTAAAGGAAATACCGCAACCAACGCTACTAAAGACTGCGTTGTGGAAACAGGATACAAATTACAAGTACCACTCTTTATCAATCCCGGTGATAAAATTGTTATAAGTACTTCTACTGGGAAATATGTCTCTAGAGCATAATCTTGAGGAAGTGAAAGAAATTGGATGATTATTGGCACAGGTCTCTTTTAGCAATAAGCGATATTAATTTATCTTTAGTTTTGTTCATGTTCGTACTACTAGTTATGAGTGCGTTCTTTAGTATGAGCGAAACAGTGTTTTCGAGCGTAAATACCATTCGTTTAAAAACCTATATTGAAGATGGCGTCAAAGGAAGTAAAAAAGGTTTATGGATTACGGAACACTTAGACAGAGCGCTTACGACTATTTTAGTTGGAAATAATCTTGCGAATATCGCGCTAGCAACCGTCAGTGTATCATTTTTCTCCAAAATTTTCACCCAAAACCCCAGTTTGGTAAACTGGATGAACACGTTTGTAATGACGACAATAATCTTAATTTTTGGCGAAATAGTTCCTAAAAGTTTTGCGAAACATAATGCTGAATATCTCGCGCTCCATCTTAGCTCTACGATGTATTGGCTTATTAGGGTGTTAGCGCCTATCACATGGATATTTCTCAAAATTAAAGAATGGATTATCAAGGAAACTGGCGAGGCTAATGTCAGCGTTACTGGTGATGAACTTGAAACCATCATTGACACTATGGAAGAAGAAGGGTCAATTGATGAAGATGAGGCAGAGATGTTGCAACGCGTTCTCGATTTGTCAGACAAGAAGGTTTACGATATTATGACGCCTCGTGTTGACATGGTTGGTGTTGACCTTCATGATGATATAGAAACTGTTCAAAATGTGTTTTTTGAATTTCAGTTTAGCCGTTTACCTGTTTGGGATAAAAGTGTAGACCATATTGTTGGTGTTTTACATGAACGTGATTTCTTTACTAAAGTGATTCAAGATAGTCAATTTCATTGGCCTGATTTAATGAAAGAACCGATGTATGTTTCGAAAAGTATGAGAGTAGACACTTTAATTGAAGTGCTACAACGAAATAAAGCTCATATGGCCATTGTTAGTGGCGAATATGGTGGTACAAGCGGAATCGTCACGATGGAAGACGCATTGGAGGAACTCGTCGGTGAAATATACGATGAACACGATGAAGTAGAAGAAGATTTTATCAAACAGATAGAATCTGGAGAATATGAAATTAATGCTGAAATTGATCTCGAGGATTTATTTGAGGAGCTTGAACTTGGTAATCCACCTGAAACGCATTACAGCAATTTATCGGGGTGGCTTTATGATATGTTCGAAGATATTCCCGAAGTTGGGATGCATTATACCCTCTTACAAGAAATCCCAAATTACGATCATGAAGATGATGAACCAAATCGATTGAAATTGACCTTTGTCATTCAAGAAATTAAAGACCGTCGAATTACTTATGTCCATTTGACGGTTGAAAACTTAGAATCCAACTAGACAAAAAAAGAGGGTCACCCTCTTTTTTATGTGAGGTGAGATGATGGAACGATTACAAAAAGTTATCGCCCAAAGTGGCATATGTTCAAGACGAAAAGCAGAACAATTAATGCTTGATGGACGCGTGACTGTTAATGGGACGGTTATAAAAGAACTTGGATATAAAGTGTCACAGCGTGATCATATTGAAGTTAATGGCACGCCTGTTGTACGTGACAATCGTGTTTTTTATGTACTTTATAAGCCAGAAAACGTGATTTCTAGTACCAAAGATGAAAAAGGGCGGAAAACGGTTGTAGATTTAGTTCCTTCTGAACATCGAATATTTCCTGTTGGAAGATTAGATTACGATACCACTGGTGTGTTGTTTTTGACAAATGATGGTGAATTCGCTGATTTACTGACTAACCCAAAACACCACGTAGAAAAAGAATACTTTGTAAAAGTCAAAGGATTTTTACGTAAGGAATCATCAAAGAAACTAGAAAAAGGGTTTGAACTAGACGGAACGCGATTACGGCCTGTTCGATTTATTTCAGTTAGGTACAATAAAACTAGTCATACGAGCACTATTCGGATAGTAATTACTGAAGGGAAAAACCGTCAAGTCAAACGGATGTTTGAAGCTATTGGGCATCCAGTAATCAAGTTGAGTCGTTTACGAGTTGGATGCGTTAGCCTAGATGGATTAACACCTGGTGAGTATCGATTATTAAAACCGCATGAACGAAAAAAATTATTACAACTTGCAAAAAGCGTAAATAAAGAGTGACTTTTTTGTGCATTTTGTTATAATATTATATGATTGAAACGAGGTGATATGGTGAACTGCACGCATGTAGCACTTGATGGACCCGCCGCTTCCGGTAAAAGTACCATCGCCAAAAAATTAGCTTTAAGGCTTGGGTTTGTATACATCGACACAGGTGCGATGTACCGTGCTGTTACCTTGAAGGCACTAACTAAAGGCATAGATTTAAGTGATGAAAGTCAATTTGATTTTATCAAGACCACGACATTTGATTTTCGCGATGGTCGCATGGTTATGGACAACGAAGATGTTACTGAGCGGATACGTGAAACAGAGATATCAAACAACGTGTCACTTGTGTCATCATATCTCATTGTTCGAAATCATTTAGTAGAAATACAAAGAAAACTTGCGTCTAATCGGAGCGTTGTCATGGATGGCAGAGACATTGGTACTAATGTTCTTCCCAACGCTACTTACAAGTTTTTCTTGACAGCATCGATAGAAGAAAGAGCGAAACGCCGACATCTTGACAATTTAAAGCGAGGAATTAAAAGTGATTTAGAAACGCTGAAAGAAGAAATTGCACGGCGAGACCGCTTTGATACACATCGGAAACATAGTCCGCTAAAACCAGCGGATGATGCCAAAATCATCGATACTTCGCATATGCGAATCGATGAAGTGGTAGAACATATAACGGAAATTATAAGAGAGGTTGAGAATCATGGAATTTGAAATGACGAAGGTCAGAGTGGGGAAAATCGTTACTGGGAAGGTGTTCCACGTAGCGGATGATTACGCATATGTCGACATTCAGGCATTTGCGGAAGGAATCATCTACAAGGAAGGACTCAGCCTAGACGGATCACTCAAATCATGCAAAGATGTACTTAAAGAAGGAGACGAGCTGACTTTCAAAATTACGCGAATTGATCATGAAAGCCAACAAATTTTGTTGACGCGTCGTGATATGCTTCGTGAAGAAAAACGTGCTGAATTTGCGCAAAAGGCTGAACATGAGCGTATTAAAGTCAAAGTGAAAAAAGTCACAAAAGGTGGACTTGTTTGCATGTATGACGGAATTGAAATGTTCATGCCATTAAGTCATATAGATGTTAAACGTGTGAATGCTCAGGATTTTAAAGGGAAAACATTAGAGTGTATTGTCCTTGAATCAAGTGAACGTAGAATCATTGTTTCTCGTAAAGTACTGCTTCAAGAGGATGAAAGAAAAGCAAAAGAAGAAGCTTATGAAGGAATTGAAGTTGGTAAATCTTATAAAGGAACTGTAACATCTGTTCTTCCATACGGAGCTTTTGTATCATTTGGTAATATTGAAGGGTTACTGCACGTAAGTGAAATTTCTCATCACCGTGTAAATGATCCTAATGAAGTGCTGAAAAAAGGTGAAGAAGTTGAAGTAAAAGTCATCAAAAAAGATGGTGGCAAATTATCTCTTTCAATGAAAGCTTTATTATCAACACCTTGGGAATTATTCTTAGAAGAACATAAAGTTGGTGATGAAGTAGAAGGTGTTATTGTTCGTAAGATGAAAGATGCAATGTTAATTGAAGTTGCCAAAGGTGTTGTTGGACGTCTTTCAAGCAAAGACTATTCCTGGGATCCAAATGAACATTTTGCTGGATCAGTAGAAGTATCGGACACTGTTAAGGTTAAGATTCTTTCATTTGATAAGAAACGCCGTCGCATGACGTTATCTCGTAAACACCTATTTTACAACCCATGGGCAGATGTAACTGTTAAGAAGGGTGAAACAGTTAGCGGTACTGTTGTTGAATTGAAGGAAAAAGGCGCTGTTGTACAAGTTGGAAATGTGCAAGCATTTTTGCCAATTAACGAGATATCAACTGAGCGTATTGAAAAAGTTGCAGACGCATTGAAAGTAGAACAAGTTATTAATGCTCTTGTTCTTGAAGTTGACAAACGTAAATGGAACATGAAACTTTCGATTAAAGCGCTCCAACAAAAGAAAGAAAGAGAACTCTTCGAACAATATAAACAAGAAGAACAACAAGCTACAAAACAAACACTTGGTGAATTGTTCAAAGAGAAATTTGCTGAGTTAAAAGAAGATAAAGATAAATAATGATATAAAGGGAGTGATACCATGTTGCCTACCGTCGCAATTGTCGGCAGACCGAACGTTGGTAAATCCACCCTGTTCAACCGGATTGTGGGAGACCGGATTTCCATCACAGACGATGAACCGGGCATCACGCGCGACCGGATTTACGCAAAAGCCGAATGGCTAACAAGACAATTCCATATTATCGACACCGGGGGTATCGACTTTAGCGATACTCCTTTTGTGCACGAAATAAAAAGCCAAACAGAAATAGCTATTGAAGAAGCAGATTTGATTGTGCTTTTGGTTGATATTCGCAGTGGTGTTACTGATGATGATGCGCTTATCGCTAGAATGTTATTCAAATCCAATAAACCAGTTATTGTAGCAGCGAATAAAACAGATAGTCAATCTCATACTGATAACCTTTATGAATTTTATTCTCTTGGACTTGGTGACCCAATTGCGATATCGAGTCAACATGGAATTGGCATTGGTGATTTGCTAGATGAAATAATTAAAAAGCTACCAGAAGCAACTGTTGATCCATATGATGAAGATACAATCAAATTATGTTTAATCGGTAGACCAAATGTCGGTAAAAGTTCTCTATTTAACGCAATTGTTGGTGAAGAACGAGTCATTGTTTCAGATATTGAAGGAACTACTCGTGACTCCATCGACAGTCGCTTTAAACGCGATGGCAAAGATTATGTGATAATTGACACTGCTGGTCTTAGAAAAAGAGGAAAAGTGTATGAGAATGCAGAAAAGTATTCTGTCCTTCGCGCTTTATCCGCTATTGAACGCAGTGACATCTGTCTTGTTCTTATCGATGCTAGTAGGGGTATTTTAGAACAGGACAAAAAAATTGCGGGATATGCGCTTGAAGCTGGGAAAGCTGTGATTCTTGTTGTAAATAAATGGGATGCTATTGAGAAAGATACCAAAACCATGAATCGATGGAATAAAGAAATTGAAAGTCATTTTCAATTTTTAAGATTTTCGCCAATTCTTTATTTATCAGCCAAAACAAAACAACGAGTCCATACGTTGTTTCCAACAATTCAATCAGTATATGAAAACTATAACCGGAGGGTAAAAACAAGTGTATTAAATGACGTAATGACCGATGCATTTTTTATCAATCCTCCTAAACCTCATAAAGGCGTGCATTTGAAACTGTACTACGCAACACAAGTTTCTGTGAAGCCGCCAACATTTGTGCTCTTTGTCAATGATGAAGAAGCGATGCATTTTAGTTATGAAAGATATTTACGAAACAGACTACGAGAATCATTCGACTTTGCTGGAACGCCAATTAAAATTATCCTAAGGAAGCGTGATTAGATGAAAGTCAGTGTAATTGGAGGAGGATCATGGGGACTTGCATTGTCCACAGTGTTATCACACAATGGACATGATGTCCTTGTGTTCGATGTAAATACAAAGATTGTCCAAAAGATAAATGATTTGCATATCTGTTTGCAACTTAATGAAGATATTCCAAAAGATATCCGCGCAACTGACAACATCGCTGAATCAGTATCCTTTAGTGATGTGTTGTTATTTGTTGTGCCGACTAAGGTTATGCGTGATGCACTCAACTTAGTAATTCCACATTTATCACGGCCTAAATTGTTTATTAATGCTGCCAAAGGTATTGAACCTGATACTTTTTTAAGAGCGAGTGAAATATTTCGTGAGATGATACCAAAATCCCATCTCAAAGGATTTGTTGCTTTGTCAGGGCCATCACATGCAGAAGAAGTTATAAAAGGAATGACAACACTTCTTACTGCGGCTAGTAATGTGGAAGAACATGCCTTGTTTGTTCAACATCTCTTTCATAATACAGACTGGTTCCGTGTCTATTCATCAACTGATTTAAAA
>CAZZJG010000037.1:0-6953 GCA_964654395.1 uncultured Candidatus Izemoplasmatales bacterium | reverse complement strand
ATACTCGTCTGCGCCTTTCGTATCGTCTGTCAAAGCAAGAAAATGACGTTTATCAATCGCATCGCTAGCATTACTGATTAGTTCTCTTAAGAAGATTTCTTTGTGAGTATAAATAGAGTTAATCATTAAATCTAGTAATCGTTTTGATTCTGTCTTAAACTGTCTTGTTTTAGCCATAACGTTCCCTCCAACAATGTAATTCTTCATAGTCCTAACTTATTATACACATCTGTGTTAGCACTGTCAAGTGTTGAGTGCCATGTAGGTTTTCACACTTCTCCATTGTATTCAAACACTATCTTTGATAAAATATACCTGTTTGAAATGGAGTGAATTTTATGTTTGATATTATCCAAGCTTTTGCGATTATTTTTATAGCTGAATTAGGAGATAAATCACAACTTCTCGCAATGACGCTTGCGACAAAATATAAAACAAGAACTGTTTTAATCGGTGTGTTTCTTGGCATCTCAGTAAATCACTTACTTGCGGTTGGGCTAGGTTCAGCCTTACAACAATCATTACAACCTACGCTCACGTCAATTATCGTTGCGATAATTTTTATCGTGTTCGGTATTTCTGGAGTTCTCCAACCACCACACCAAGAAAAAATTACTGTATACCACCTCCCTCCTGTATTCGCAGTTGCACTACTGTTTTTTTTGGGTGAAATGGGAGATAAAACACAGTTTACAACATTAGCTCTTAGCATGCAAAGCGACTATCCTTGGACTTTATTGATTGGTACAATAGGAGCGATGATGACTACATCATATCTCGCTATACTTGTAGGGCAGTGGATGGGTAAAAAATTCCCAGAATTCTTAATTAAAGTAATATCTACTTTTATATTTATACTTTATGGTTTGTTCCGCCTTTATAGCATCATCAATTCATTATCAATGTGGATTTTATTAGCTTCAATAACATTTATTGTCGTCACTTTATTGCTTGTGCGCTACCGCAGAATAGAACAAGAAATATTGTCAGATTTGAAGCAGGTCGCTCAAACATTAAAAGACTATTACAATTCTCTAGCCAATCAAGTGGATACGATTTGTCTTGGCGAAGAAATTTGTGGTTCATGTCTTGTAAATGGTTGTTTAATCGGGTATGTAAAATACCTAATTGAAAAAGGAAAACATGGTGACCTTGTTTCAACGCACGCACTTCAAGAAAAAGCTCTAAAGGAAGTAGATAAAAAGAAAGTTATCCAAGCGCTAGAACTTACTGTTTCTGAACTTAAAAATCATTGGTCTATCCCAACATATACTACTTTACACGAGATTAGAAAAGCCTTGGAATACATCTTGTTTGAAACAACCATCAAGGCAGACACATACGAATCTTATAACCTAATCTATCAAACAAATATTAAAAATATTAATTCACATGAGTGGTAAGTTTCTTTAAACGTTGTATAATGAAATTGAGGTGATGACATGCCAGTATATATTGTTTTACCTTTGTTGTTATTTCCAATTATAGCGATATATATGCTATCTTATGTTTTAAACAATAAAACAAAGGCGCCAGAAGGTGTGACGCAAATTTCAAAATGTTCAACTTGTAATAGTGGTTCATGTCCTTTGGCTGGGACTAACACAAAAGAACCGATTGAAACATGTGAAATTAAGTAAAAAAGGGATTTTCCCTTTTTTTCTTATAGTTGTTTTTATGATATAATATTATCAGTTTTTGTAACTACATGAAAGGCGTGAAGCACATGAGCATATTTGCAAGAAGTGGTGATTGGAAAGAATTCTGGCGAAGTTCTCCGGTTTCTGCCATAATCCTAATTTTAAATAGCGTTATGTTTTTGGCTGTTTTATTTACAGGTGGATTTGATGGCGTAATCAGTGACTGGGCATATATCAATAAAACATTAGTTTTTGATCAAGGTGAGTACTATCGCTTGATAACTGGTGCCTTCCACCATTGGAGTGTATTGCATTTTGGGACAAACATGATTATTGGTATTGTTGTTTTATCAAGCTCAGTAGAGAGAATACTAGGAAGTAAAAAATTCACTATTTTATATTTTTTAAGTTTATTAGTCAGTAGTTTTTTCACTGCTTTACTATCTTCACCATTAACTAAAACTGCGGGAGCTAGTGGTGCTATCTTTGGTATTATGGGAGTTCTCTTATGGATAAGTATTTACCGGAAGGATTTACTAGATCATAAAGATATTCAGTCTATCTGGGTTTTGGTTGCGCTTCAAGTTTTCGCAACATTTACTTCTTCAAGTATCAGTATCATTGGGCATATTACCGGTTTATTGTCTGGTTTCATACTCTCGTTTTTGTTTATACGAAGAAATATCTTCAAAGTATTAAATTAGTTTTTGTAACTTATCTATTTCCAAAAAACAACAAAAGGTTCATCGGTTTTAATGTATTGAAATAACAAATACATTATTTGATCTATGAACCTTTTTTATACTTAAGCTAATTATAAAAAGGGTGATTTAAGATGTAAGGACTCCTTCAATTCACGAAACTCGTTAATTTGTTTTTCATTCATTGGGACGCCTTTTTCATTACGTTCTAACATGGCAAGATATTCTTTTTCACCGGCAGTGTAAATCCTATTTTGACTAGGTGCTTTTTTACTCTCTCGTAAACTACGAAGAATATCTCCAGCAATTTTTCTAAATGTTTGCTCTCCTAAAAATGCTTCAGGATCAATTGCTATAAAGAAATGTCCTAAGTGATATGGTTGACGATTTCCGTGTTCATTTATCCCCGTCAGCATTTTTAAAAAACTACCTGCTTGTAGCGCTGCGCTGAGAATCTCAACTACTGTTGCGTATCCATATCCTTTATAACCAGCCATTTCTTCGCCAATTCCACCAAGTGGAGCTAACGCTGCGTCTCCTTTTACAAGAGCATCAAGAATTTTGTCACTATCAGTTAAAGTCTTTCCATCTTTATATATCACTTTTCCTGGTTGTGTTGTTTTACCCTCACGAGCATACAATTCGATTTTACCGCGCTGCGTAACTGATGTTGCGCAGTCGAGTATAAAATCAAAAGGTTCGTCTGTGGGTAGTCCAATAGTCAAAGGATTTGTCCCCAACATTGGCTCTACACCAAATGTTGGGGCAATGCTTGGCCGCGCGTTTGTACCAGTTATGCCAATCAAACCCTCTTTTGTTGCCATGCTTGCATAATAACCAGCAATTCCATAATGTGTACTATTACGAACAACAACCATCGAAATGCCATGTTGTTTCGCTTTTTTGGTAGCCATTGACATCGCTTTATGAGAAATAACCATCCCCATACCATTGTGTCCATCTAAGACCGCTGTTGTGGATGTTTCTTTTACAACTTCGATATTTGTTTTGGGTGATTGAATTCCCGCAAGTATGCGATCAATGTAAATTGGTTTAAACCTGTTTACACCATGACTTTCAATACCGCGTCGATCACTTTCAAGTAATACATCTACGCACAGTTTTGCGTCTTCTTTTGGCACACCTACTTTTTCTAGAGCTTCCACCATGAATAAATTGAGTGTTTTAAAGTCAACCCATTTTTTTGTCATTCACCTACCTCCTTTGTTTATAGATAGTAAATAGAATCCATAACACTAATTAAGAATACATAAAACAATGAATAAACAAAAACCAATGTATTTGAAAATAACAATCCTGTGAAAAATCTTCTAGAGTTTGTACTGACCCATAGTTTTTTCTTTTGCCCTATTCCGTCTATTAGTAGCGGTATCGCTAGTAGTAAATATACGTAAAAAGGGAAAATGTGAATGAGTGAAATAAAAAATGACAAAAACACACCTAAGTAAATTCCTAGGCAACGTGCACAAAGCGGTAAAGGACGTGACCGCAGATGGATTGTTCGATTAACAGATTGATGGCATCCGAAAAACAGTGCAAGATATGATGATTTAGCCAATACTTCTAGTAACGTTAAAGCTATTAGAACAATTGATAAAGATAAAGCACCATATATTTGATAGTGAACTTGCCATATAGAAAATGAACGCACATGTATAAATATTGTCATAGGAACAAATGCAGTCAAAAGATAAATAAACAAGGCTGCTTTTTTCGAAATTGGATTCCCTTGTAAACAAACGCAGTGGTCGTGAATTTCACGACCACAATGAGTGCAATATGCCATATATTACACCGCAAACAATAACGTTGTAAAAAACACGGTAATATAAATCATAATAATCGAGAATCCAATTCCTATTGAAACTAATGCTCCTACACCTGCGGCCATTGCGTTTCGCGGATACTCTTGCCAAAAAAGTAAAAGCATAAATAAACCAAGAAGGGGGATTAAAAAGCCTAGTAATCCCCATAAAAATCCGCCTTCGTCGCTTATCTTTATTCCCAATAAGTTGCGATTAATCGTGCCTATTTGCGCTTTGCATGTAACACAAAGCACTGCATTTTCATGAACTTGTGCGCCACAATTAGGACAATATGCCACTACATACCACCAAAGGTGGCCCCTAATAGGACCATCATAATTATGTAGTAAAGAACAGCAATTCCAACACTAATTAAAGCACCCATCCCAGCTGCTTTCGCTGTGTTTGGACGTTCTGTCTTCCATACTAGATATAAAATAAGCCCTGCAAGAGGAACACAGAATCCAAGTAGTCCCCATAAAAAACCACCATCATCAACTACTTGTTTTTGTTTAGTCGCTACAGGTACACCACATGCTGGACATACAACTGCTTCATCAGCAATTTCTTTACCACAATTTGAACAATAGGCCATTAAAGTCCCCTCCATTAAATAGTTTGTTATGTAAATTATAACTGGTTTTTTTGCCAAATGCAATAAAAAACACGAGGCTATATAGCGTCGTGTTATGAATGATAACTTTTAACATTACGTTTGACAAAAGCAATTGGATCAAAGTCGTTAATATTTTCTTCTAACCACTTAACCTCATCTAATATTTCGTCAAAGTTGTTGTTGTTTTTCTCGATGAATATCGCTCGGTTAGGAGTACGGATTACATTATCTAAATCAATTAAAAGCTCTTCATACATTTTCTCGCCAAGACGAAGCCCAGTAAATTCGATATCGATTGTGCGATATGGCTCATGCCCTGAAAGGCGAATCAATTTTTCAGCTAAATCAAGAATTTTTACTGGTTTGCCCATATCTAGCACAAACAACTCACCACCATGCGCAAAAGCCCCTGCTTGTATTACTAATTGACAAGCTTCTGGTATGGTCATGAAATAACGTGTAATCTCAGGATGTGTTACGGTAACTGGTCCGCCATTTTGAATTTGTTTTTTAAACAATGGGATTACCGATCCACTACTTCCAAGAACGTTCCCAAAACGTACTGCAATAAACTCAGTATCGCACTCTGGATTTAGCTTCATAATAATTTTTTCGGCAATCCGTTTACTTGCGCCCATAACGTTAGTAGGACGAACAGCTTTATCGGTTGAAATTAAGACAAATTTCTCTACCTTACTCGCAATTGAAGCCATTGCGACGTTGTATGTACCAAGGACGTTGTTCTTAATTGCTTCTTCGGGACTTGTTTCCATAAGTGGGACGTGTTTATGCGCAGCAGCATGAAAAACGATATGTGGTTGATACTTTTCCATGATTTGTTTCATTTTCTTTTGATCTCTAACAGAAGCAATTAAAACAACAATGTCAGGATGAACGTTCCCACTTTCTTTACTAAATGTGCGTTTTAACTCCATTTGTAAATCATAAGCATTGTACTCATAAATATCAACAATAACGATTCTTTTAGGAGAAAATCTGCATAGCTGACGAACAAGTTCAGACCCTATTGAACCTCCGCCACCCGTAACGAGAATCGTCTTACCTTTGATGAAATCCTGAATTCCACTTTCATCAAGCTGTATTGGTTCTCTTCCCAGCAAGTCTTCAATCTGGACGTCACGCACATTCAAAACATCTGATTTAGAACCAATCATCTCATAAAATGGTGGCATCATCTTGATTTGGCATCCGGTCGCTTCAACTTTATTTAAAAGACGTTTCATATCTAAAAAGCCTAGGCTTGGGATAGCTATAACAACGGTGTCAATATCGTATTCAAATGCAATTTCAGTTATATCATCGGTTGTTCCAAGTACTGGTACACCTCTTATTCTTCTTCCTAAATACTCTTGATTATCATCAACAAACCCGACGACGTGTTTGTCAAATTCACGGTTTTGCAATATTTCTTCATAAAGCATCACACCTGCTTGCCCAGCGCCAACAATTAATGTCCGTTTCTTTTCAGATTGATCCTGTCTATAATCTATATAAAACTTATAAAACCTATAAGAAAGACGCATTCCAACTGTTCCGGTTGTAATAAGGAAAAAAGTTACTAAATAATATGCATAGTTAAATTCCGTAAACTGTATTAAAACCATAACAAGATACGCAACATTCAACGCAATAACATTCGCTAAAATACCACGAATCAGTTCTTCAATACTTGCGTATTTCCACAGACTTTTGTACATGCCAAATATTTGAAACGTCACAAAGTAAGCGATTATGACAAAGGGAATCTCACGGAGGACGTGTAGATAATGGTCGGGAACAAAATAAAATTCATCCACTACTAATACACCAAATGAGAATGAGATAAAAATAATGAATAAATCTGCGAACATTACAAGCATATTTTTATATGTCTTCAAAATCCTCACCTCCCAAGATTCTATCAAATTTGAGTTGGTTTTGCGGGTATTTCTTGTTTATTTTTTTGATTGCAACGCGCAAATCAGTAAATCTTTTAGGATTGCGATGCGCATCACTAGCTACTAAATCAACAAGCCCATGTTTTAGTAAATACTTCGTTTTTTTCTTTTCGTCCTTGTTTTTGGGATGAAACATACTGGACGCATTAAGTTGAAGCAGCGCTCCTGTTTGCCGCCATTTATTAAAATCTTTAAAATTATCCACATACGTG
>CAZZJG010000036.1:0-7086 GCA_964654395.1 uncultured Candidatus Izemoplasmatales bacterium | reverse complement strand
CTTATGGAACGCTTTTTTCAGCTTTTTAATTTCTTCATTTTTTTCAATAATAGATAATTCTTTATTCATCCGCACAGCGTAAATTTTATTTTTCATTTGTTTTCTTGCATGATGCAATTCATACAATTTGTTTTGATAATCATGGTACTCAACATGATATAAATCATGGAAACGATTTTTGATTCTGTTACCATTTACAAGCATTGCTTCCGTGATTTGTTTACCAATTCGCATAATTGGGTTAAGGGAAGATAAAGGGTCTTGGAAAATCATACCAATTTTGTTACCACGAATTTTATGAAAGTTTTCTTCACTTAATTTCGTAAGGTCTTGGTTACGATATAATATTTTCCCTTCTTCAACGAATCCGTTACCTGCAAGAATCCCCATAATTGTGCGGTTAGTTACAGATTTACCACTACCTGATTCTCCAACGATTACAAAAGTTTCGCCCTTCTTTAGATCAAAGGAGACGCCGCGAACAGCTTTGACAATACCATTTGGTGTCTTAAAAGACACATGAAGGTTGTCAACTTCTAGTATTTTTTCAATTTCTTTCTTCATGGTCTAGTTCCCCCTTAATTGCGGATTCAACGCATCACGAAGAGCGTTACCGAACATATTGAAGGTAATCATCAAGATGGAGACAATCAAAGCAGGATAAACAATCATCCAAAGGTTTCCTACGAAAATTTGACTGGTTCCATTTTTCAGAATGATACCGATGGAGGTACCGGTCAATTCAATCGGACCAAACGGTATTTTTTGTCCTGTTCCAAGACCAAATCCAAGGTAGGACAGGTTCAATTCTAGGAAGATAACGGACGGAATTGCGAGAATCATTCTCGTTACAATAGTACCAAGTGCATTCGGAAGAATGTGCTTAAAGATAATCCGCAAGTCACTAGCTCCGAGTGTTCTAGCTGCGAGAACGTACTCACGATTCTTAAAGCGATAAAATTGCATACGTGTAATTCTAGCTGCGCCAATCCATCCATCGTATACGAGGAAGATATAGAGAGCCCAGAATCCAGTACCAATAATAGAGGTGATAATTCCGATCATTGTAATCTGCGGGAAACTACCCCAGATATCAATGAAACGTTCCATCAAGATATCAACTTGACCTCCGTAATATCCGGAAATAGCTCCCCAGATAATTCCGAAGAATGTATTAGTAAATGTCGCTATAAATCCAAGAATGAGCGATGTTCTAAGTCCTAAGAATATGAGTGAGAATAAGTCCATTCCTAGTGTATCAGTACCGAAATAGAAATATGGTTCTTTATCTATTCCTAGTTCGTACATACCGTTCATCATAACATGATAGTTAGTGTAGGTAGTAAGACCAATTTTGATGCTATCAACATCGATGACACCGGTAAGCGGATAACCGTCATCAAATGTCCATTCAGTATCTGAAATAATAGTGATTGATTCTTCCATTCCAGGATTGTCTTCAAGAATTTGCATGTACTCTTCATCACCGATAATGGCATATTGGTCTGCTAAGAGTTCACCATATTTGTCATAACGGAAAGAAGATAAAATGCGGTAAGAATCTTTACGGTTGTAACGTCCATTTTCAGTAGTTTCATCTAACGCAAACATATCAAAAATGGCAAGACTGTATCCTTCAAATAACTCTTCTACTGTTTCATCTTGTGATACATATGTGTGCTTGATATATTCGAGAGAAATAAACTGCGAAGAGTCCGGATTTTCCTGCCCAATATTGTGGGATAATACAAGATATCCACTACTTAAATTAAAGGCAGACAAATTAATTTGATGGACACCATCAGCATCAAGCGTCGCAAGTAATGTGAGTTCATCCCAAGAAGTATACATATCTCTTATTTGGTCAGCCGGTACAGGTGAATAATAAACTTCAAGCTGACCGGTAGTGTAGATATCATTAATTGAAATTTCTAGTGTTGATGTATCGTTAAAAGATAGCTCTTCATTACTAACGATTGAAAAACGTTCTTTACCAGTATCTACATACAGTTCGTTAAAACCACCAATAAACTGTGGTTTTTTATCGTTCCCAAACTGAATGTAATTTTCAAGCGTATCGAAATCAATAAATTCCTTACAGAAACCAACTGTAGGATAACCTAGCCCAGTTTCAGGATCAATTGTATCATAATCGATGGTTTGCCCTTCAACATGGATAGAACCATCCATAATACCAAATTTTTCCAAAAATGGAACGCGCGGTGGCAACGTAATTAATTTGTCATTAGTTTCTGTGTAATAACGTTGTGGCGTAAATATAGGCACGAAAATTGACATAATAATCAAAATAGCAAGAATTGTAGTTGCGATAACGTTGTATTTATTCTTACCAAAACGCACCATAGCATCTTGGAAATAAGTCAACTGTTTGGTTTTTAGAGGCTTATCATGCATGTAATCGCGATCTTTAGCAAATTCGAAATATTCTTTCGGATACTGTTTCATTATTTTCTAGCCCCCATTCTGATGCGTGGGTCAATAAGACCGTAAGATAGGTCCACAATCAAAGTGGTGAAAAGAGAAATGGTTCCATAGAAAGCACTAGATACCATAAGGACATTGTAGTCATAGTTATTGATTGCGAGTGCTTGTAACGTTACACGTCCAACACCAGGAATCGCATACACTGTTTCAAGTATAAAAGACCCTGAAAGCAAGAACGCAAATGATGCGATAATAATCGGAACCATCGGGACAAGCGAGTTACGAATCGCATGACGAACAACAGACTGACGATAGCTTAATCCTTTTGTCTTCGCCAGCAAAACGAAATCAGATGTTAAAACTTCCGTCAACTCTGCGCGCAGAAGACGCGTTAGCGACGCAATAGCTGGAAGTCCTCCCGCTACAACAGGGATGACAAATCCACGCGCCATCTCCCAAAAATCTGCCTGAGCGAGCAACGGGAAAAGCGGCGGTAAGAAACCATCCATCTTATAACTGAATACGATAATCAAAATCAATGTAAATACTAGTGATGGCAATGATAAAAACACCATGATTACAATTTGCATTAAGTTATCAACCCATGAGTCCTTGTTAAGAGCCGCAGCAATCCCAAACAAGAAACCAAGAGGAATGTAAAACACGAGAGTTGCCAAATTCAAATAGAGTGTGATTGGCATACGCTCTTTGATAATATCAAATGCAGGTACATTGACACGGATCTTGGTGGAATCTCCCCAGTTCCATTCCGTTACCACATTTTTTACCCAATGGTAGTACTGCACAGGAATCGGCACGCGATAAAATACTTTGACGACATTACTGTCATTGATTGGGTTTACGATGAAGATCGTCTTATTAAAATTCTCGTTCGTGTCCTTAATTTCTTGGACAATTTTTAAGTCTTCCGCATTATTACGGTCATAATACTCAACCGTGTAATAACCATCGTAAACTTGTTTTTCCAACCATACGTCTTTCATTTCTGGTTGTTCAGGTGGCGAAGCAGGCGCCAGTTTGAACAAAACAAACGTGATGGTGAGAATGGTAATGAGGATGACAAAAATCCAAATCACCCTCTGAATGATGTAGTTTCTCAAATCAATCACCCTATCATGTGAATTTTTTTTATTTGTCACGTATGAAACGTTTTCATAGCGTGAAATTTGTATTTTTTGCATAAAAAATACATGGCATATACTATATGCAGTATATGTATTATATCATATCATGTCGAGAAATCAACAATTAGCTTTCAATTTCCCGCTAGAAGAAACCAAAGGAGTGAGTACTCGGCTTCTTTAGTACTTTAAAGCGGTATGAAAAAAGGAAAGGAGACAGACATCCGCCTCCTAGTCTTCCTGTTTGTATTCCGCAATAATTGCTTCCTGTAAATGCATTGGAACTTCTTCATAACGGACGAATTCACGGCGGAAAGTTCCAGTACCTTGTGTCATTGCTTTTAAGTCAATTGTGTAACTAAGAATTTCTGCTTCAGGAACCTCAGCAGTAATTTTTTGTTTTCCACCACCGATAGGACTCATGCCAAGTACTTGACCGCGACGTTTATTGATATCACCCATAACGTCACCAACATATTCATCACGAACAGTAATATCTAGTTTCATAATCGGTTCGAGAATTGTTGGTTTTAAGTCCTTCAAAGCATTTTTAAATGCGAGAGCAGCCGCTAACTTGAAAGAAATTTCATTTGAATCAACTGGATGGTATTGTCCGTCAAACAGCACTGCGCGAACACCAATAACTGGGAATCCAGCTAAAGGACCAGTTTGGAAATGCTCAATTAAGCCTTTTTCAACCGCAGGCCAATAGTTACGAGGTACCGATCCACCATGAATCTCTTCGGCAAATTCAAACTCTTTTTCATTCGGGTCAATCGGTTCAAAACGCATTTTAACAACACCAAATTGCCCAGATCCGCCACTTTGTTTTTTATGCCGTCCTTCAGCTTCCGCTTTCTTCTTAATTGTTTCACGATAAACAACCTTCGGATCTGCAATATCAACTTCCACTTTATATGCATCTTTCAGTTTTTCAAGGACAAATTTGATATGACTCATTCCTTGTCCACCTACTAAAAGCTGCGCAGTTTCACGATTGCGTCGGAAGTCAAAGGAAGGATCTTCAATTGCAATTTTATGTAATGCGGTTGAAATCTTGTCTTCATCTTTTTTATTTTTAGGATGAATAGCAACATAAATAGTCGCACCAGGAATTTCTGGCCCATCAATAACAATTGGATTTTTAGGGTCGCAAATGGTGGAACCAGTCTGAATATCTTCAATCTTCGTTACGATACCAATGTCTCCGGCATGAAGCTTCGCAACATCCACCATTTCTTTCCCGCGAGCTACGGCCAATTGGTTAATTTTAACATTGTGTCCGTTATTAGAAACAAGAACTTTCTGACCACTTTCTAGCGTTCCGGAGAAAACTTTAATGTAGTTAATTGTCCCAATAAATGGGTCAACAATAGTTTTAAAACAATATCCACTAAATGGTTCTTCATCACTTGAATTTCGTGTCAATCCTTCCCCAGTTTCAGGATGACGTCCAGTTACCGGATTTAAATCATTTGGAGCCGGCATATACTTCTCAATAATTTCTAGCAAATCTATCGTTCCAATATCTTTCAAAGCAGAACCTACTATTACCGGCATTAATTCACCGGAAAGAACTCCTGTACGCAAACCTCCGATAATTTCATCTCGCGTGAGTTCTTCGCCACCGAAAAACTTGTCTAAAAGTTCTTCACTAGACTCAGCAACGCTTTCTAAAATACCGTTACGAAGGTCTTCCACTTCCGCCTTCATTGCATCAGATACTTCTTTTTCAACGACTTTTCCATCTTCAAGAACACGTGTTTTCATATCGACAAGGTCAATATATCCATCGAACTTACCATCTTTGTAATCAGGATAAAGAAATGGTACTACTTTATTTCCTAAAATATCTTTCAGTTTACTAATCAAATCGACATATTTGATATTCTCTTTGTCCATCTTGTTGATAAAAATGATTGATGGGAATCTCGCTTCGCCTAAATCAGATAAAAATTGTTCGCTTCCAACGTCTATCCCTTTACTGCCATCAATCATAACGACGGCACCTTTTACTACTGAAAGAGCTTGATCAACCTCACTAATCAGTTCCCGGTTACCAGGTGTATCAAGAAAGTTAATTTTATACCCATTCCACTCTGCGGGGATAATACTAGTGGAAACACTGGATTGGTGCTCTTGCTCAATAGGTAGATAATCTGACACTGTATCTTTCCGCTCTACAGAGCCTTTCTTTGCAATGGCACCACTTTTAAATAAAACGGATTCTAGGAACGTTGTTTTCCCAGAACCTGGCGCCCCAACAACTGCTAACGCCCTCAATTGTTCCGTACTGTATTCTTTCATTCAGCATTCCTCCGTATTCTGAATTTAATATGGTCAATTTATCGCCACTACTAACATTATAGCAAAGAAAATAGAAAATGTAAGGGCTTTTTTTTAGAGTGTTTTCAAGCAAGGCAATATCTAAGTTTGTTTGCTTGCAAACTGTTTTCCTTAAGATATAATGAAATTTGCGAGGTGATGCGATGAAACACATTGACAAAAGAGTATTGCTTGCATACAGTTGGCACGGATTTTTTCTTGCACTGACCATGTCAATGATTGATCTAAACACAATACTACCATCAATGATTGATGAACTAGGTGGTTCGAAACTCATTTTTGGTTTGCTTTACTCCATCCTCCTTGGTGCCCCTTTGCTTTTTAATTTACTTTTCAGCTACTTACTAAAGAAATTCTCTTACAGCAAAAAGATTTTGTTATTAGGAATCTACTTAAGAAGTTTTTCTTTTCTTGGAATAGCTCTTACTCTTAAGTACATATACCAGGAAAATCAAACGCAAGTATTACCATTATTAACCATGTTTTTGTTCATTTTTAGTATAACTGGAGGATTTGCCGGTTTATCTTATAGTCATCTAATGGGAAAAACAGTACAGCCTTCAAACAGAGCTCTTCTATTAACCATCCGCCAATTTCTCAGCTCTGCAGGTGGTTTGCTTGGTGGTTTTATTATCGCTCGCCTTTTCCAAAACAATGCTCCTTTTCCTGATAATTACGTCGTAACAATGATGATTGGCTTTCTCGGACTAAGCATTTCTTCACTTGGTTTCTTTCTCATCAAAGAACCTGCATCATCGCATTGTGACAATGAAACACTAAAATCATATTTTGCCAAAATACCTACCGTTTTAAAAAAGGATTCCTCATTTAAATATTTTGTTATAATCGAAAACATGTCCTCAGTTGGCGTAATGATGCTACCTTTTTACATGCTTTATGCCCGCGAACAATTACAAGTTACAGATTCTTACATCGGTATATACTTAATCGCACAAATTATAGGTACACTAATTAGTAATCTTTTATGGGGTTTTATTGGTAAAACAAACCATGCGAAAGGAATTTTTCGCAGTTGTCTTTTTTTAGGTTCCTTACTCCCACTTTTTGCCTTTTTATTATCACACTTTAATCCCCAATATTTCACTATCATATTCTTTATTATGGGCTTTTTAATTAGCGGAAGACGCATTGG
>CAZZJG010000035.1:0-7108 GCA_964654395.1 uncultured Candidatus Izemoplasmatales bacterium | reverse complement strand
ATGGATATACTATGAATTCATCGTGAAGAATTTATCTTATTGCGTTCTGCTTCCGTTAATCTAAGGTAATTAGGACTGAGAAGATGAATATCTTTCACCTCTTCAAGCAAATTAGATGATAAAATTTTAAGCAAATCAGGCTCGCCATAACTGATTCGCACAAAAGAACTAGACAATGAATCCATAAATGTTTGCAGGTTTGTCAGGCGTTCTTGCATAACCAACTTTAGTCCTTCCCTAGTGTTTTGATAAACACCAAGAAAAGCATTCCCTCGCCGCGCATCTATCTCCGAAAGAATCAAAGAATCACCTTGGTATGCGCTTGCGAGTAAAGCGAGAGAACTTACAGTCTTGACAGGAATATTGTTATTCCACCCGAAAACTTTAGCCACAACAACGCCAATCCGTAGTCCTGTGTAACTACCTGGTCCAATTCCGACAATAATTTCATCTAAAGTAGACACCTGCCAGTCGTACTTTTTGAACATCCTTTCAATTTCTTGTAACAACTTTACAGAATGATCACGTTTCCCAGGTTGATAATATGATTCAATGACCTTATCTCCTGCTGATAACGCAACATATAAATAGTCTGTCGCAGTATCAATCGCTAAGCGACGCAATAACTTGCTCATATCGACCTTCTCCTTCTAAAGACAATCGGCGTTTAAATTCACTTTCAATCGTGATTTCAATAACAAGTCGTTTATCTGGTATGCTTTCTAAGATATGCTGATACCATTCAATAACACATACTCCGTCAGCGTAAATATACTCTTCCAGTTCATAGTCTAAGCCAATTCCATCAAGACGATAAACATCCATATGATAAAGCGGTAAACTATTCTCATAAATTTTCAATATATTGAAAGTGGGTGAATTGATATTTTCTTCAATTCCCATGGCTTTTCCCAGCAATTTGGTTAGTGTAGTCTTCCCGGCCCCTAAATCACCAGACAAGCATAACACAAACCCTGGAAACAATGATTGGCTCAATTTTGTAACAAAAAGTTCTAATTCACTTAAGTCATTTATCATAATCTCATTTTTCATAAAATCACCCGTTTATAATTGTATTCATTATATCATAAACCAGCCTAAAAAAACTAGAACCTAGATACAGAATACCGTATGCTATGATATACTGTCCTTGGTGATATATTATGGATCTTATTTTATACAATCCCATGTCGAAAAGTTCAAAGGGCAATACTTATACTAACCGCTTCATCAAACAATACAAGAGAATGCAGAAGCCATTTAGATTAAAAAGCGTTCTAAAAATAAGTAATATTGGAATATTTTTTCAATCACATCCAAACTTTGATAAAATAATTCTTTTAGGCGGAGATGGTACGATTCATCATCTATCAAATCAGCTTGCTACTCTTACAAATCCTCCTTCTATTCATATCAAAAAAAATGGATCGGGTAATGATTTATTACGCTCTTTAAAAAGACAAAAACCTAAAAAACAAAGCCTTATGATTTGTCAAACTGAAGAGAGCCAATCTCACTATTTTATTAACGGAACTGGACTAGGGATTGACGGACTAGTTATATATCACGTCAATCAAAAGCGGAAAAAAGGCCATCTAGCATATTTTAAAGCTACATTAAAAGCCTTGTTTCAATATATTCCAGAGCCTCTTTCGATCACCATCGATGGCACCACCCATAATTTTACTAAAGCATACTCCGTTATCATTAACAACGGCATGTACGTAGGTGGTGGTATGAAAATGACACCAAATGCAAAACTAGAAGATGAGTTGCTAGACGTAATAGTTATACATAGCGTATCAAAAATTAAACTTTTATTTCTATTTCTCAGTGTGTATTTCGGGTTGCATTTAAAATTCAAACGTTATATCTTTCATCAGCGCGCTAAAAGTGTATCCGCAACTTTTACAACCCCACAATACGGACAATCTGACGGTGAACTCATGACCGAAATTCTCTCATTAAATGCACATTACTCAGGAAAAGATATGCATTACAAGCCAATGCAATAAAACAAAAGCCTACGAAGATTTAAACTCTTCATAGTCTTTTTTTATAATTCTTTAACGAACCATTCTCCTGATCGAACAAATCCCATTTTCTTTAAATAACGAACATGTGTTTCGTCTTTGGCTTTTGTTACAAATTTCCGATAACCTTGTTTGGTAAACAAATCTCGGTGCGATTGAAAAAGAAAATTACCCAATTTGAAGTCACGATATCTCGGAATAGCAAAATCTAGATTAATTTGCAATGTTTGATCACCAAGTTTTTTACCCATAAACAGTCCAGCAATTTCCATATTCCGCAGGACATAGAACTGCTCATCAAATGTTTCTTTATGAATACTTTGCGGATTAATCTGTAATGAAATATCGTCGCGATAAAAATCTATGAAAGCATCTAAATAACGGTCATTATCTACTTCCAAAACTGTAAAATAATCCTTTGAACGATACATTTTCACCAAATAATACACATCAATCAAAGCAATCCCAACATTCATAAACCCGGTAGGAAGACTGCCAATTAAAAAACCATAAACTCCAAACAAGATTGCACCAACAAGATTAATCCATCGTAATTTTAGAATTGAACTCATTAATAATGAGATCAAAACGATGGCTGATGCAAGATAACCAAGCCAATCCAATAAACTAGGATTCATGTAATACACCTCCAATGCAGAAGTATTTTATACAATTGAAAAACAAATTGCAAGAAAAATAGCAATCATGAGATTGCTATTTCAGTCTGTTTTTCAAATCTTCGCTTAGTTGCTCATATCCCGGTTTTTCAAGAAGCGCAAACATATTCTTTTTATAAGCTTCTACACCTGGCTGATTAAAAGGATTTACTCCTAGTAGATATCCACTTATTCCACAAGCAATTTCAAAGAAATATACAAGTTTACCAAAAGTATAAGCAGAACGATTTGGTATTTTAATCACAATATTAGGAACGCCGCCATCTACATGTGCAAGCAACGTACCTTTAAAAGCTTGTTTATTAACATAATCAATAGTTTTTCCAGCTAAATAATTTAGACCGTCCAAATTACTTTCATCGCTAAATAAAGCGATATCCCGGATAGGTTGATTAATGAGTAATACCGTTTCAAACAAATGCCTTTCACCATCTTGAATGTACTGTCCAAGGCTATGCAAATCGGTGCTAAACGACGCACTTGCTGGAAAAATACCTAACCCGTCTTTTCCTTCGCTTTCACCAAAAAGTTGTTTCCACCATTCAGAAAAATATACTAGTGCAGGTTCATAATTGACAAGAAGTTCTATTTTTTTACCAGCTTTGTACATTGCATTTCTTGCAGCTACATACTTATATACTTCATTATTCATCGACATTTCTTTATACTGCATAAAAGCATCCTGTGCACCCTTCATCATCATTGTGATATCAATTCCAGCCGCAGCTATCGGTAATAACCCAACAGGCGTCAAAACGCTATAACGACCACCAACATCATCTGGAACGACAAATGATGCAAACCCCTCTTCGTCTGCCAGTTTTCTTAACGCTCCTTTTGCTGCATCCGTAGTAGCGTAAATGCGATTAGATGCTCCCTTTTTCCCATAACGGTCTATAAGCAATTTCCGGAATATACGAAACGCTATCGCCGGTTCTGTAGTTGTACCTGATTTGCTAATGACGTTAATGCTAAAATCTTTTCCTTCTAGATATTCAATTAATTCTACCGTATAGGTTGATGAAATGTGATGACCAACAAAAATTATCTCTAAATCGCTTTTCTTAGAGAAATAACCCCTAAGCATTTCTAACGCCGCTTTTGCGCCAAGATATGACCCACCAATCCCTATTACTAGTAACACATTAGAGTGCGTGCGAATCTCATTTGCGGCGTTTTGGATTCTTTCAAACTCTTTTTTGTCGTAATCAATGGGTAAAGAAACCCAACCGAGAAAATCACTTCCTTCTCCGGTCTTGTCATAAAGTTTTTGATGTGCATTTTTTAATTTTAGTTCAAACTCATTAATTTCTTTTTCCGATACAAAAGGTAAGACATTACTAATATCTACAGTAATATTTTTGTTTTCCATAATATTGACCCTCCTAATTACGAAATAATAGTATCACAAGTCAAGTCTATTTTGAAGCAAGACATAAAAAAACGATGCTAGACATCGTTTTTCAGTGGATAAGAGTCAATCCAATTCTGCAACTCTTCTTTCAAGGGAGAAAACCCCGACTGCAGCTTAATTTTGTAACGTTTTTTTCGTTTGTGCAATGCCTTGAAACTTAAACTGACTTTGTTTCCCTCTACCTGAAGAACTTTTAGCTCAACAACGTCACCAACCGAAAGATAATCTTCAATGTCACGTACGTAACGATCGCTGATTTCAGATATATGAATAAGTCCGACATAGTCATCTTTAAGATTGACAAATGCACCATATGGTTTAATTGCAGTAATCTCTCCCTTGACAATGGCTCCCTGTTTCATATTTGAGAACTCCTTGCTTGATAGATTACTTACTAAGAGTATAGCATACAGGGTCTAATTTGGAAACAAAAAAGGAAATCTTTCGATTCCCTAAATATGCTCTACACCTATAATTCCTGGTACTTCTTCGAGCAGTATAGCTTCCACACCATCCTTCAAAGTACTATCAATAGCGCCACACCCAACACACGCACCTAACATTTGAACATAAACAATCCCATCTTCAAAACGCACATATTGAATATCGCCACCATCTCTTTGAATATAAGGACGGATTTTTTCTATAATTTCTTTTACTTGTTTTTCTATTAAAGCATTGTCCATTTTTATCACCTCGCAAATTCAAGGTTTTTATATTATGGAACATTGTTTTAAGAAAGTAAAACGCTAATGATTTTTTTTATGTTTTCTACGAAGACGACGATTTATTAAATTTGAGCGCTCATTACTAGGCTCCTTTTCTTCCATCCGCATCAATACAAAGTATGGCGCTTTAGGTGCGCAAGACTCCATAAGATAGTCTGGAATAGTTTCATAATTGTCATCTGTAAAACCTTTCAGTCGTAATAATTCTCCGCTATAATCACCAACAACGTATTTATAGCGGTCTAAATAATCAACATATCGTTCATTAAATGTTAGTAGTTCAAATGCTTCTTTATAATTTTTCACTAATTGAAACTTACCATACTTTGTCTCAACAATCTCATTCATATTTTGTTCACCTCATCAATGTCTGCAACGCAAATCGTATTATAACGAAAACACAATTACTTTTCAATTACATCATTTGTTACAAGAACAACTGATTCAGAAGCAATTGCATTGCCTTCTCCAATAGCACCTAGTTTCTCGGTCGTCGTAGCTTTAACACTGACTTGAGAAATATCAATATTAAGTAATAAAGCGATATTCAAGCGTATTTCTTTAATATAAGGTCTTAGTTTTGGTGCTTGTAAAAAGACAGTAGAATCAATGTTTACTACGCGGTAACCAGCATCTTCAACTAATTGCATGGCTCTTTGAACCAGTTTTGAAGAAGCTATTCCGCGAAACTCCTCACTAGTATCGGGAAATAAAGCTCCAAGATCGCCTAAAGCCAACGCACCTAACAAACTTTCACAAACAGTATGTAAGAGACAATCACCATCACTATGACCTACATTCCCCTTATTGTGCGGAATCTTCACACCACCAATTATTAATGGTTTTCCACATTCAAGTTTATGAACATCAGTGCTTTTTCCAATCCTAATCATAAAACTCTCTCCAAAAAAGTAAGGTCTTCTTGTGTAGTTAGCTTTAGCGAACGATAATCACCAACCACATACGCCGGCATAACATTAGTGAACTTCCGAATTAACGATGTGTCATCTGTTGCGAAATAATCCCCCTCAATAGCTTTAATATGAGCCTCCATTATCAGTCCTTTTTTAAATGCTTGAGGAGTTTGTAAAGCTACAAGAGATTTCCTATTTAAATGCCTAGCTATGCGATTATCAGAAATTTCCACAATCGTGTCTTTGACAAAAACAGCCACAGTAGCCGCGCCAACATCTAGTACCTCATGATATAACTTTTCAATAACATCTTCATTTATAAAAGGTCGTGCTGCATCATGAATCATAACGTATTCCATAGATACCTTTTTCAATCCATTATATACACTTTTTTGCCGAGTATTACCACCGATCACTATATGGTCAACAAGCTTTTCATACCGCGAATAACAGTAATTAAAATCAGTATCTGAACATACTAGAATAATTTCTTTTACACGATCATAATTTTTAAAAAAATCGATGCTATAATCCAAAACTAACTTGCCGTTTAATTCCAAAAACTCTTTGTTTTTTTCAGAGTTCATTCTAACACTTTTTCCAGCTGCCAAAATGATCACAGAAACACTCATATAAACACCACCTCATTCATGTATTTTCACGTTGTTTAAAGCAATTATATTTTCATATTTTTTATTACATTTTTCCAAACACAAAGCGAGTTAATTTTTGTGATAAAATTCATATAGTTTAATGGTTGGTTTTGGTATGATTTTTCAACACGTGATAAATGGTTTTGTTTATTAATTGATATCATATTATAAATGCAGACTAAGTTGATTTGTATGAGTAACATTTGTAATAATTCTTATCTAATAAAGGTTGCTTTTTCATTTGAAAAAATAAGAAGAATCTTCATAATCATTGGCTTTAGCACGCTTTAATGCCTCATTTGCTTCTCTAAAAACAATATCCGCGTTTTTCCCTTCATATGGGGCTTCTGCGATTCCAATAGATGGATAAATAATCATTTCATTTCCCCCATATGTCTTCTTTAAAGTAAACAATTCACCTGCTCCTACAAGTGCTCGATCTAGTATTTTGTATTTGCTTTCATCTTTAATAATTAAACCAAAAATTAATCCCGAAATTCGAAATAAACTACGATTATCTTTAATAAATTTGAACCTAATATTTGATAGGTAATCTCCCATCATTATATCCCCAAAATCTCTACCATATAATTCATTAATTTTAGGAATGTTTGTTAACTCAATTTACACTAAAAGGTATGATTTTTTATGCCGGTGAAGACGCATCATTTCTTCCATCATTTCTTTGG
>CAZZJG010000034.1:5524-7165 GCA_964654395.1 uncultured Candidatus Izemoplasmatales bacterium | reverse complement strand
TAGCTCTCACTCACAAGCAAAATGAAGCGCTTGTGTATGAAGAAATGATGCAATTTGAAAATGAATTTGAACGCACATATGAAGAAAATTTAGCTATTAAGAATGAATACGAGCAATCAATTGCGAAATATCAATCTGACCTAGCAAGTTATGAATATCTTGTCGCAAAAGAAATATATGATGAGGAATTATCCAACTATCTTAGCGTATTAGAAGACTATTTACAGAGAAAGACGCAAGCATTTAATGATGGAACGATTTTTGATGAACCATTTGATTTAGCCCGACCATATTTAGCTGTTAATAAACCTGAAGATTTTCACTTAGTTGATACTTCAAATCCTCCTCTCGACCCTTCTGATTCCATCACAATAGAAATCCAACAAGCTATCCAGTACGTTGTAGACTACGTAGGGAAGAAGGATATCCGAGATGAACTTGCTTCTATCGGAAGGGATTTTGAAAGTCATAGAGGTCTTCTTGTCTGGTTATCTGGGTTGCCGGATGTCAGTGATATCTCAACAGTAGTTGTTAGTTTCAAAAATCATTATGATGAGATTGTTTTGGATATTAATGATGACAATCTTGAAGAACAATTGTATCTAGCTAGAATGAGCATTCAAACGTATGATGTTTTTTCACAGTGGTTGGATTGTACAATGAATCATATTGATACTGTTTCTTTAGATGAGATTCAATTGGCGCAGAATCGTTGTGATGCAATTGACCCAGATAATGTAACTGTTTATGATTTTACAACAGATGCCTTCTCTATTGTTTCTACTTTGTTTGATGGTGAGGCTGTATCATGGGTTATCGAACAATTTAAATACGATTATGATAGTGGAATCTTTACTGATTTGTTTGCGCCTTACCCTGAGGTAACAAAACTGCTTAGTGAAACAAAAGATTTAGTAGATGAATATGACAGTTATTATAAAGACATTGCCACGAGCATTGAGGGAGATGTACCGATGGCTCTTAAAATTGGTGTGAGTGTTATGAAATACCACATAGATATTTATGATACACTACAAAGCACACCATTAATGGCAGCGATGTTGAATGATGCTGCGCGGCTTTGTGCATCGACAGAGAAGGTTCCAGGGTATGATGTAATGATATGTGATGCAGGTCAGTCAAGTGGATTAATTGGCACTGCCTTTAACCTACGAGAACTTATCGCTGAAATATACTTAAAAGCGTATTTCATGGTTGATGAAAATAATCAAAAAATTACATATGATTCGGAAAGAATGGAAACATATCTTGCAAGTTTAAACGACGCTGTTAATCTTCATATTATTTCTAAAGAAATGACGGTTGCTATTGCGGACCAATTTGCATTTCACACTATAGACGATCAACAAACTACATTGCTTGATCAAATGTATGAAGAAGGCTACATTAGTTTGGAAGCTTTACGTTTACTATCTGATGACCCGTATGGACTATTTAGTGATGAATTCCGTTATCGGGTTAGAAGCCTCATTCGATAAGAGAGGAGGGGAGACATGAATCCAAGTGAAGAGTTAATGCTGTTGCTAGAGTTAAATGGGTATGATGTCAAAAAATTCAAGTTAAAAAAACAGTTAGAATTTGAAAAAACAGGGAACAGGGAATTGTATCTTAAAAAGACAC
>CAZZJG010000034.1:0-5514 GCA_964654395.1 uncultured Candidatus Izemoplasmatales bacterium | reverse complement strand
TTAGTAGTAGATTTGAAGGTTTCTAATGTAACATATCTTAAAAAGACACTCAAAGATCTTCTTGTCTCTCATTATTCTTTTACGGGGGAAAAAGATCCTCTAAGGCAAAACCCACTCGCTTTTCAAGCGAAAAATAACAGTGTTATAAATAGCATTGATCAATTTTATGTGACGCATCCTGATTTGCTTGATAATGTCACTTTGAAAGACGTGATAACGTCGAATGAATTCGATGAAGTGCATAAAGAAAGCGTCCTTTATGACATTATGGATGGCTGGGTAGAAGAATATCGTGAATCTTCTATCGTCCGGATGGAAAATTTAAAAGAAATGATTCAACTACTTCCTAAGAAAAGTAAAAAATACAAAAAGCCAAGTTTATTCACCTTGTTTTTTGCTTTACTTTTAGCATACCCATTAATGTTGCTCTATGTCTCTCCAGAATCCTTGCAGTCAGGATTTTTTCCTTTTGTTGGGGTTGTTTCAACAAAGTTTAGAGAATTAATTATGCAGCTAAGTTGGTATTCTTTTTTAGGCAGCTTTACTATTTATTTGCTTATTGCTTACGCAATCACAAACTCTTTTTTTCGAAGATATATGAAGGATATCCGGTCCGAGAAAAACAAACATAGTGACCGCATTTTTGAAAAATGGGATAATGATATGAAACGTCTAAGACTAGAACAGTCGGGGTTATTAGAAGATTATGTTGATCGAGTCTTGCGTAAGCCTAAAATGTCTAATCTTGATCTAAAACTTTTGTCTAGACCGGAGCGTTTGATGAGTAAACTCAAAGCGTACGTAATGATGGTAGAGCGGAAGTATGATCGCATGACAAAATATTACTATACCTATCGCCTTGCGTTGCGATTGATGTTTCTTCTTGCACTCTTGATGCTTCTTTCGTTTATTGGCTTAGGATTTGCATTGATGTGGGGGTGGTTGTAGTGATTAAGAGAAAAAAACGTCATGAAATTTTAGATGACTTGCCGGAAGTCATCATTTCGTCAGAAAAACGACTAGATACTAATTCCACACAGGAAGCAACTGATAAGCAAATATCCTCACAAAATGAAAAGCCAAAAGAGGAAATTATACAGGAAGATTCCTCGTTTGAGCAAGATGCTTTTAATGATGATTTAGCTACCAGCCTCTCTGTTGAAGAGTTGGAAGAAACTGAAATCAATGATGAAGAAGAATTGAATAACGAAAAGACGAAGCGTGTTAGCATTTGGGAGTGGGCTGATAATCATGACGCTGATGAAGAGATTCTTCCAGTAGAAGAGGTAAAAGAAACCCAGTCATCCTCTGAAGAAAAAGTTGATTTAAATTCTTTTTTCCAAGCTTCAAAACAAAAAAGAAGACTATCTCGCAATGAGCGTAAGCAATACTCTAAAAAGGAGTTAAAGCGTCGTAAAAAGCTTGAGAAGGAAGGGGTATCTGACGAGATTACAACCCAAAGAACTTACAAGTTCCGAAAGAAAAAATATAAGAATGTTGAAGATTTTATCGTGTATTTAAATAATCATTATTTAGATATTGATGATATCGCTGTTGAAGTGTTAAAGGATGAACGATTTTTTGGTTGGGTCGGTCATCATAGTGGAGTGTTTCCTCAAAGTTTAAAGCAATTCAAAGAAATTCAAAATCAATTGAAAAAGAAGTGAAACTTTTTCCTTGTCAAAAGTTATGGTAGAATATACAATAGCTAAAGCGGACAGATAAGAAGGTGTTTTTATGGAAATTAATCATATTATCAATACGATAATTGAAGAAGACATTCGTTCTGGGAAACATAAGAGGGCCATCACCCGCTTCCCTCCTGAACCTAACGGTCTTCTTCATTTAGGGCATGCACGTGCGATTATTACAAACTATTCAATGGCTAAAAAGCATGGTGGGTATTTCAATCTTCGATTTGATGATACTAATCCGGTTAAAGAAGACATTGAATTTATTGAAGGGATTAAAAGAGATGTCTCTTGGCTTGGGTGCGAGTGGGAAAACCTATTGTTTGCGAGCGACTATTTCGATGAAATGTATAACCGCGCCGTTTTGTTAATTAAGAAAGGCGATGCATACGTTTGTGATTTAACAGCTGAAGAGATTAGAGAGTATCGTGGCGATTTTACAACTCCTGGTAAGGAGAGCCCATATCGAAATCGAAGTGCTGAAGAAAATTTACAGTTGTTCGAAGGAATGAAAAACGGACTATATGAGGATGGAAGCCGTGTTTTAAGAGCGAAAATCGATATGTCTAGCCCTAATCTTAATATGCGCGATCCTGTTCTTTATCGCATTCAACGTGCAACGCATCATCGCACTGGTGATAAATGGTGTATTTATCCGATGTATGACTTCGCGCATCCTATTGAAGATGCAATTGAAGGTATAACACATAGCCTTTGTAGTTTAGAATTTGAGGATCATCGTCCACTTTATGATTGGGTTGTAGAGCATTGCGAAATGGAACACACGCCACGTCAGATCGAGTTTGGTAAATTGTATATCGCAGGTGCAGTTACAGGAAAAAGATACATTAAACAACTCGTTGAAGAAGGCTTGGTTATGGGGTGGGATGACCCTCGTCTCATTACACTTGCGGGGTTACGAAGAAGAGGAGTTCCACCACAAGCAATCCACGATTTTATTATTGCATTGGGCTTGCCAAAAAGTCAGGGTGAAACCAGTATTGATATGTTGTATCAATTAGTACGTGAACGGCTTAACGTTGAAGCACCGGCAGTAAATGCAATCGTCGAACCATTAAAACTTGTCATTGATAATTACCCTGAAGATAAAGTTGAGTATATGGAAGTTCCAAACAATAGAAATAACTCAGAAATGGGTACTCGTTTAGTTCCTTTTAGTAAAGAAGTCTACATTGAGCGAAGTGATTTTATTGAACGTAAACCAAACAAAAAATGGAAAAGACTAGCTCTTGATGTAGAAGTTCGACTAATGTATGGATATTTCGTTAAAGCTACACATGTTATAAAAAATGAACAAGGGGAAATCATTGAAGTGCACGCCACATATGATCCTGCGACTAAAAGTGGAAGTGGCTTTAAAGATAGAAAACCTAATGGAAACATTCATTACGTGGACGCAACTCGCAATAAGAAAGCCGAATTTCGCTTATTCTCTGACCTTGTTTTAGACATGGAAGATAAAAATAAACCTTTCCGCGAAAAGATTAATCCTAATTCGATGATTGTTAAACATGGTGTTGTAGAAGAACACATTGAAGGAACTATAGGTAAACAATATCAGTTTGTCCGTAATGGTTATTATGCAGTTGACCCTGATACCAATGATAACCAAATTGTGTTTAACCGAATTGTTGAATTAAGGTCATCATTCAAACCGAAAAAATAAAATAATGCAAATTGTCTTGCCTTTTAACAGAAGTAGTGTATGATAGGTATGAGGTTATATGAATGAAGCATCGAAAAGCTAAGCTCTATTCGATATGTAATTCGTAGCACCACCATATCGAAAAGGAGGTTAGTCATGACTGGTAAAGTAAAATGGTTCAATGCGGAAAAAGGGTATGGATTCATCACTACAGAAGAAGGAAACGATCTGTTCGTGCATTATTCCCAAATCCGTAAAGACGGTTACAAGGCATTAGAAGAAAACGAAGAAGTACAATTCGACGTTACTGAAGGAACAAAGGGCCCTCAAGCTTCTAACGTAGTATCTCTGTAATCAAAAAGCCGCTAAGCGGCTTTTTTTTATTGCTTTTAAATAGAAATATCTTTTTTGTTGTAGCTCCGCCACGCAATTATGAGGCATGAAACAGTGATAAATAATGAAATGAAAAGATAAAGTGGTTTTATAGTGTGTTCTTTTACAATGGAAACTGCATTAATGTATTCATATGGTGTGACGTATTTCAAGAACTTTGCATTATCTGTCAAAGAAGATATGATGTCTATTACATACATTCCTATTGTTACAGATAATGAAATACTGATTACAGTTCTTGATTTAGTGATAAACACGCCAATCATCATAGAAATAGATGCGAAGAATAGTTGTAATAATAAAGGAGCGAATGTATATAGTAACCATACAGTGACATTTAGTTTGGAAAATGTACTGAAGGCGATTAATAAAACTAGTCCAATAACTATGTTGAAAGCGAGTAAATTTAACCCAACAACAATCGCTTTACTGAAAAACAGCTCAGTTCTACTGATTGGTTTTGAAAGGAGAAATTCGATTGTTTTTTCATCTTCTTCTTTTGAAAGAATACTGCTTCCAAGAATTGCCGCATAACTTCCACCGATTAAGGTGACAAAGAGATATCCTTCAACTCCGAACCAACCATAAATATCGGTCATATCCAACCCGTTTTCACCCAGTCCGAAAACTTCTAGAAAAGACTCTGGGTATACACTTAGTAGTTCTTCTACCTTAGAAAAGGCGTCTTCAAAAGCGGGGTATAAAGATAACATTAATAGGGCTAGTCCTGCGACAATCGCCGTCCATAAAAGAAATGAGCGAAAATTTCTGCGAAGTTCTGTGATAATAACATGTTTCATAATGTATCCTCCCTAGAATAATAGTGAAGGAAGATTTCTTCTAAGGATGGTTCTGTGATGGTGAGATCAGTTATCGCAAGGGGAGCGATGAAAGATAATAGTTCTTGCACATTACCAGTAAAAAGAAAAGTTGTGTATGGGCCCTCTTGTTTTAATTCCTTTGTTTGTTTATTAGGTGAAATAACGTGTGTAGTTTTTATTTTGACTCGTTTAGCGTTTGTTTTCATAATGTTTTCGATAGTTTCAACTTTGATTAATTTACCATCTTTTATTATTCCCACACGGTCGCAAATTCTTTGTACTTCACTGAGAATGTGGGAAGAGAAGAAAATGGTTACGCCTCGCTTTTTTTCTTCCAAAATTAGCTGAAAGAATGTGTTTTGCATAAAAGGGTCTAGACCACTGGTAGGTTCATCAAGAATAAGAATATTGGGTGAAAACTGGAGCGCTTGAACAATAGCTACCTTCTTTTTATTACCAAATGATAGTTCACCGATAGTTCTGTTTAAATCTAGTTCTAGTCTCTTAATAAGTTCGTTTCTTCTTTTCGTACAATCAGCACTATGAAATGAAGCTGCGTATTCAAGAAAGTTACGAACGGTCATATCTTCGTAAAAATACACTTCACTAGGAATATATCCAACTTGATTACGAATCAGAACACTTTCTGAAACAATATCTTTACCATCAATTATTCCACTTCCCGAAGTTGGGAAAATCAAATTAAGTAATGTACGTACTGTTGTGCTTTTCCCAGAGCCATTAGGTCCAATAAAACCAAAAATTTCTCCTTTTTTAATGTCAAGAGATACATCGATAATACCACGTGCGTGTTTTTTGTAGTATTTAGTTAACTTGTTGGTTTGTATCATGTAATCACTCCTATTATTACGATATATACTTATTGTACCATGTTTATTGCTATTTCATTGCTGCTAGAATGTTTACTAAATGTTATAATATA
>CAZZJG010000033.1:0-7178 GCA_964654395.1 uncultured Candidatus Izemoplasmatales bacterium | reverse complement strand
TTGTTTCATTGGTCAACTTTATATCCAAAATTACGTAAATGATATTCTCGATTCCGCCAATCTTTAATAACTTTGACATGCAAATCAAGATACACTTTAGAACCTAGAAGATATAAGATATCCTTTCGTGCAAGTGTTCCAACTTGTTTAATCATGCTACCGCCTTTACCAATAATAATCTTTTTCTGACTTTCGCGCTCAACAATAATTGATGCATGAATATTAATTAAATTAGGATTATCCTCATCCTGTTTCATATATTCGATTAGACACATAACGCTGTGTGGAATTTCCTCACGCGTCAAAAGCAGTACTTTTTCCCTTATTAATTCACTAATAATAAATGTTTCCGGATGATCAGTAACATAATCATCAGGATAATACTTTGGTCCTTCAGGTAAAATTGCTTCAACGTCATTTACTAAACGCTCAACATTATCACCACGAAGAGCACTAACAGTAAACACCCCTTCAAACTCATATTCACTCTTGAATCGCGAAATATTTTGTGCTAACTTATCAATATTTGTAACCAAATCCACCTTGTTCACAACCAAAAACACAGGTGTATTAACTTGTTTTAAATGTTGAATGATGAAGGAATCACCAGCACCAAATGGTTGATTCCCGTCCGTCATAAACAAGATGAGATCAACAGAACTTAGCGTATTAATTGCCTCACTTGTCATGAATTCACCAAGTTTATGTTTTGGTTTATGGATACCAGGCGTATCAATAAAAACAATTTGTGACTGCTCGCGCGTCAACACACCTGAAATTTTATTACGAGTTGTTTGTGGTTTATCAGATGTAATAGCAACTTTACGGCCTAACACTTGGTTCAAAAAAGTTGATTTTCCCGCATTTGGCCGCCCAATAATAGTGACAAAGCCACTACGAAACATTACAAATCCTCCTTGTCAAAGGCAAAAGGAAGTAATTCTTTATTCAACACAGTTTGCGTCATGCCATTTGCGCTTACAAGATGAACAGGTGTTTCTAGTGGTACAAGTTCCCGCATCACTTGTCTACAAGCACCACATGGGGAAATGATATCATCTTTTTCAGTAGTGATAAGCATTTCTTTTATATCTTCTTTCTTGTAGCCCATAGTATAAGCTGTGAACAAAGCTGTGCGCTCAGCACAATTAGTCAATCCGAAGGATGCATTTTCAACGTTAACCCCGGTAATGATGTTACCATCTTTCATACGGATAGCAGCGGCTACTTTAAATTTCGAATAAACTGCATAGGAGTTAGGTAATACTTCTTTTGCTTTTTTGTACAAATCCTTCATTATTTTGCCTCCCTTTTTACATTTGCTGTTGCCAGTATTTTCTCTTGTAAAGAAATCATAATTTGTTCATCTTCAGGTGTATGATGATCATATCCAAGCGCATGAAGTAATCCATGAACGATAAGAAAACCAAGTTCACGTTGGAAAGAATGGCCATATTCTTCACTTTGAACAGTGCATCGCTCCATAGAGATAATTACATCACCAAGATAGTTATCTGTCCTATCAGGAAATGTTAAAACATCTGTCGGTTTATCTTTTCCACGGTATTGCATATTCAACTCATGTAAATATGCATCGTTTGCTAAAACGATACCAATATCATAATTTGTCGAAAGCCCTAACACAGTTTCTGCGACAGATAGAATATAATCAATAAATGATGACCAATCTTCCTTGTTAAAATAATTAACGATATTTGCTTTCATATTCTTCATACTTCTCCAATACTTTTTGCACAAGTGGATGACGTATAACATCTATTTTACTAAATCGAACAATAAAAATACCATCTATATCATCTAACAACTTCAAAGCGTGAACAAGGCCACTCACTTCTTTTTCTTTAAGGTCAATTTGCGTTATGTCACCTGTCACAACCATTTTTGAGTTAAATCCAAGACGCGTTAGAAACAGCTTCATTTGATTAGCTTTTGTATTTTGCGCTTCATCTAAAATAACATACGCATTTTCAAGTGTTCTTCCCCGCATATAAGCTAAAGGAGCAATTTCTATGACGCCTTTTTCAATTAATTCCTCAGTTGCTTTTATACCAAGTGCTTCGTACAACGCATCATATAAAGGGCGTAAATACGGATCAATTTTTTCTTTCAAATCACCCGGTAAAAAACCTAAATTTTCGCCAGCTTCTACTGCTGGCCTTGTCAAAATCAACTTCTTAATTTTACCAACTTTTAAAGCTTGAATAGCATGCATAACAGCAACATATGTCTTCCCCGTTCCAGCAGGACCAACCGCAAAAACAAGATCATTTTGCTTTATCGCTTTCAAATATTCTTTTTGACTGAAGGTTTTCGCATAAATTAGCTTTCCATCAAAACTTTTACAAATTACATCTCTCTGTAAATAAAGATCTATAATAGCATCTGCTTCAACTTCATCTTGAAGTTTGGCGATATATATAATGTCTCTTTCTGAAAGCTTAATATTGTTTGACGCAATCATAATCAAAATTTGAAACAACTTGTCAAGTTTTTGTTTATCTGCTTCGTTTGTATCACTAACAAAGATTTCCGCACCTTTGGTGAAAATCTGTGTTTGTAACAACCTAGAAAGAACTATTAAATTACGATCTTGACTCCCAAGTACGTTACGAAATGTACTTGAATCATGAAACATGACATCGAGTTTCATCAATTTTCCCATTCAGCCATCTCCCATTATTAGGATATGTTAATTATAACATAAATTCGAAAAAAATAACGGTTTTCACCGTTATTATTATCTTTTTCCCCGCTTTGCATTGGCTTTCCGACGCATTTTCTTGGAAACACTCGGTTTCAGATAGAATTCGCGTTTACGAGCTTCTTTCAGGGTACCGGAACGTGAGACATCACGCTTAAAACGACGTAACGCATCTTCGATGGTTTCGTTTTCTTTAACTACGGTTTTCGGCATTGTGGTCCCTCCTTTCGCTCTATGATAACCCATATCATATTATCAAAAAGTCAGTGAATTGTAAAGGAATATTGCTAATCTAACATAAGGCTTTTATTTTTCCTGCAAAATATTAGGTTTAACAATTACATTACCATATTCGAATGTCACAATATCACATAAAACAATTTGGTTATGAAGATCTTCATTTTTCTCTGTTTTAACAGCAATATAGTCACTTGAATGTCCATACGTATAATGCTCATCAGATCGTTCAAATAAAACACTAAGCTTCTTTTTTGACGAAATAAATCTTGTCGCAAGTTTTTCATTCAAGGCTAATAATTGATTAACACGAAACGTTTTTGTGACTCCATCTATTTGTCCTGGCATGGTTGCTGCTTTTGTCCCTGATCTTCTTGAATACGGAAATACGTGCAACTCAGAAAAACCAATCTGATTGATCGAATCAATATTTTCCTTAAAATGTGCTTCCGACTCGCCAGGGAACCCAACAATAACATCAGTTGTAATAGCAATGCCAGGTAAAATTTCGCGAATTTCTTTTATTCTGTCTTTAAACTGACTCACTGTATACTTTCGACGCATTTTCCGCAAGATTTCATCACTACCATTTTGCAATGGAATATGTAAATGCCACGCAAAGCGATTACTAGAGGCCATAATATATAAAATTTCATCGGTAATTTCATTAATCTCAATGGAAGATATACGAATCCTTTCAAGCCCTGTAATAACTAATAAATCCTTAAGGAGATCTTTTAAATTGTAATTTTCCAAATCAACGCCATAAGCCCCTGTGTGAATACCTGTCAAAACAATTTCTTTGTAGCCATTTTTTACAAGTTCACGTGCTTCATGTAAAATATTTTTTGGTGCACGACTTCGGACAGGACCACGCGCAAAAGGAATAATGCAGTATGTGCAAAACTGGTTGCAACCGTCTTCAATTTTTAAAAAGGCTCGTGTGTTTTCGGCATAATGTGTGACTTGAAGCTCATCAAACTTCCGGTATTTAAGCACATCTCCAACTGCGAAATATTTTCGCCGTTCATGTACAACTTTCATTACAAGTTCAAATAGTTTTGCGCGATGTTTTGTGCCAATTACAATAACCACACCATCTATCTCAGCGACAGTATCTGGGTCCATTTGGGCATAACAACCCATGACAGCTACAACAGCGTCGGGGTTTTGTCTAATAGCTCTACGAATAGTTTTGCGACTTTTTACATCACTTTGATTGGTTACAGTACAAGTATTAATGACATACACATCCGCAAATTCATGAAACGGGACACGTTCAAATCCTGCGCGTTCAAATTGTTCCCACACAGATTCAGTTTCATATGAATTAACCTTACACCCTAAAGTATAAAAAGCAATTTTCATTTATCCCCCTCCAATTCATACAAGTATCCAATAACACTTAATAGAAACAAAGGTGCAGTTTCACTACGTAATATTCTTTTACCAAGCCCGACGAAAGATACATTAGGAATCGTTTTTAAGTAAGTAATTTCCGCATCTGAAAAGCCTCCTTCAGGCCCAATTACAAGTAATATATTATTCAATTCCTTGGTAAATACACTAGTCAAAGTTTTAGAACCCGCTTCTTTCTCATAAGCAACGATTACTTTATCGTATTGCTTAAATGGTAAATTTACTAATTTTGTTGTCGGTCCTATTGTAGCTTTTATTGTTCGCTGACTTTGTTCGGAAGCTTCTTTTAAAATTGCTTCCCATCTTCGTTTTTTTGTTTCTTCTTTGTTGGGGTTAATTTTTACCACATTATTACGAGCAACCATTGGTATAATCTTTCTTGCTCCAAGTTCCACAGCTTTTTGCATCATGTATTCAAAACGTTCTCTTCTAATTAGTGCCTGAGCTATATCTACGTTTACAGGTAATTCATTATTTGAAAGGAATTCTTTAGCTAATAACGTAACACATTTTGCATCAACTGTTACTATATCACATAAATAACACTTGCCCGCATTACAAACTGCAACTTGCTCCCCCATAGAAAAACGCATCACATTACGCATGTGATGCACATCAGCACCAGTGATTTGAAATTCTTGATTCAATTTTAAGTCAAATTCGACGAAATATCGTTGCATATGTGCCACCCCATTTATTATAACACGAAAAGGAATGTTTCATTATCGTGAAACATTCCTATTTTATATATCGTTTAATAGTCTTAAATGCTGAATCTTGTTCTAGCCCCGTTTTTGCTAGTTGTTGTAACAATTTATTTTGTTCTCTAGAAAGATGTTTAGGAATAACAACTTTAATCGTAACATGCATATCTCCATGACGACCCGTTCTAACATTAGGAGCACCTTTTCCGCGTAGACGGAATATTGTTCCTGACTGCGTTCCAGAAGGAATCTTCAGTTTAACATTACCATGAGGAGTAGGGACTTTTATACTATCACCAAGTGCTGCTTGTGTAATAGTAATGGGGTAATGAATCAAGATGTCATCACCGTGACGTTCAAACAATTCATGAGGTTTTACGTCAAAGAGGATATATAAATCTCCAGATGGTCCTCCATTAATGCCTTTATCACCATATCCTTCAAGTCGAATCTGTTGCCCTGTATCTATACCTGCAGGAATTGTGACTTCAATATCTTTGTTATGTGTCTGAACACCTTCTCCGTGACATGCTTGACATACTCTAGTAATTTCTTTTCCAGAACCATGACATACCGGACAAGTTGTTTGTGTACGTGTCATACCAAAGATGGACTGTTGTTCCACAATAATGCTTCCCCGACCATTACAACGCGAACATGTTTTTACATCGCTTTTTGAATAAGCACCCGATCCATGACATACATGACACTCTTCATGTACCGTGACGCGTAGTTTCTTTTTAGCACCAAACAATGCTTCATCAAACGTTATTGTCATGCGGCGTTGGATATCTCTCCCTTTTCGAGGGCGATTCCCTCTACGTTGTGACATACCGCCACCAAAGAAACTGGAAAATATATCATTTATGTCAAAGTCAAATCCACCAAATCCAGAAGAACTAAATCCAGCACCATTATTAGCCATGTGTCCAAATTGATCATATTGTGAGCGTTTTTGCGGGTCACTCAGCACTTCATATGCTTCTTGTACCTCTTTGAATTTCTCTTCCGCGTTTGGTTCGCTTGAAACATCTGGATGATATTTTTTGGCCAGTTGGCGGTACGCTCGTTTAATCGTTGCCTCATCGGCATTTTTATCTACTCCAAGCACCTCGTAGTAATCTCGTTTGTTGCTCATGTCATCACCTCAATAAACAAGATACGAAGCAGTGATAACTGCTTCGATCCTGATTAGTCTACTTCTTCGAAGTCGGCATCAACAACGGTATCATCGCTACCATTATTTGCAGTTGCTTCGTCTTCTTGGCTTTGCGCTTGTTGTGCTTGTTGCGCTTGCTGATAAGCTTTTTGTGCTAAGGTTTGCGCCGTAGCATTCAAAGCATCTTTTTTCGCACGAATATCGTCAAGATCATTTCCTTTCAACGCTTCTTCTAATTCTGAAATTTGCGCTTCTGCTTGTGATTTTTCTGATGCATCAACTGCATCACCAAGATCACTGATTGCTTTCTTTGTTGCAAAAATCAACTGATCTGCCTCATTACGTAATTCAGCAGCTTCTTTTAATTTCTTGTCAGCTTCAGCATTTTCTTCAGCTTCACGAACCATGCGATCAATTTCTTCTTCTGTTAATCCTGTATCGTTTTGAATGGTAACAGATTGTTCTTTGCCTGTTCCAAGATCTTTCGCGCTAACATGAACAATACCGTTGGCATCAATATCAAATTTGACTTCGATTTGTGGTACTCCACGCGGTGCAGGTGGAATATCTGTTAATTGGAATCGTCCTAATGTTTTATTTTGAGCAGCCATAGGACGTTCACCTTGAAGAACATGGATATCAACTGCAGGTTGATTATCAGCAGCTGTGCTGAAAATTTGTGATTTAGAAGTTGGGATTGTTGTATTACGTTCAATAAGTTTTGTGAATACTCCACCAAGCGTTTCGATACCAAGTGAAAGAGGTGTTACGTCTAAAAGCAATACATCTTTTACATCACCAGCAAGAACTCCACCTTGAATAGCAGCACCCATCGCAACAACTTCATCTGGGTTTACACCTTTATTCGGTTGTTTTCCAAGTTCTTTTTGAATCGCTTCTTGTACAGCAGGAATACGTGTAGACCCACCTACTAGTA
>CAZZJG010000032.1:0-7223 GCA_964654395.1 uncultured Candidatus Izemoplasmatales bacterium | reverse complement strand
AGACAAATGTCAATTACAGTCCGAGCTGAAAGGTTGTATTGTCTAATGAAGATAGCCAAGGCGGAAAATGTGACCGGTGCGATACACCTGTTATACAGAAAGAAAAAGATGTTTGGTTTTTGAAAATCACGCAGTATGCAGAAAAATTGCTTTCTGGTTTAAAAGATTTAGATACATTGCCACGCATCAAAACGGAACAAGAAAACTGGATTGGAAAATCCACTGGTGCTCACGTTAACTTTAAAGTAAAAGATACAGACGAAACATTGAAAGTATATACAACAAGACCAGATACGCTTTTTGGCGCAACATTTATGGTTATCGCCCCTGAACATCCAATTTTAGAACGACAAAGTCGTCGTATTAACAATATTGAACAAGTTCGTGTTTACCAAGAAGAAGCGAAAAAGAAAACAGAGTTTGAACGAGTTGAACTAGCAAAAGATAAAACAGGTGTTAGACTAAATGGACTAACAGCTATCAACCCGTTAAATGGTAAAGAGATTCCGATTTTTGTAGCTGACTATGTCATGATTGGATACGGTACAGGAGCTATTATGGCAGTTCCTGCGCATGATACAAGGGACTATGAATTTGCTCAAAAGTTCGGTTGTGAAATCATTGAAGTTATACAAGGGGGAGACATTACTAAAGAAGCTTATACAGATACAGAACAAGGGACTCTTGTAAATAGTGACTTTCTAAATGGCATGTCGGTTTCTAAAGCGAAAGAAGAGATTATTAAATATCTTGAAGAAAAACAAATTGGTCATGCTGCTGTCAACTACAAAATGAAGGATTGGGCGTTTAATCGTCAACGTTACTGGGGAGAACCAATTCCAATTATCCATTGTGACAATTGTGGTATGGTGCCTGTTCCGGAAGAAGAATTACCATTAACATTACCGGAAGTAGATAAGTTTGAACCTGGTGAAGATGGTGAAAGTCCGCTCGCAAATATTCCTTCCTTTGTAAATACAACGTGTCCAAAATGCGGTGCAAACGCAAAACGTGAAACTGATACGATGCCGCAATGGGCTGGATCTAGTTGGTACTTCCTGCGTTACATTGACCCGCATAACGATAAACAACTCGCTGATTTTGATAAACTAAAGTACTGGTTACAAGTAGATTGGTATAACGGCGGAATGGAACACGTTACACGTCATGTAATCTAATCTCGTTTTTGGCATCAATTCCTCTATGATATCGGTGTTGTGCCAACCAAAGAACCGTATAAACGTCGCACTGCACAAGGTTTGATTCTTGGCGAAGATGGGGAAAAAATGTCAAAATCGAAAGGAAATGTTGTTGATCCACTGGAAATTATCGATGCTTTTGGTGCTGATACTCTGCGTATCTATATTCTTTTTATTGGTGATTATGAACAAGCAACACCATGGAATCCAAGTAGCGTAAAAGGGGCGCGTCGTTTCCTCGAAAAGATTGCAAGGTTAGAAGAAAAAGTGTTGGACAAAGCTTCTGGTGATTATCAAACTTTATTGCATAAAACTATTCAAGGGGTAAATGATGACATTGAGAATGTTAAATTTAACACAGCTATCGCGAAATTAATGACGCTTGTTAATGAACTTTCAAAACAAGAAACAATTGCTAAAGCAGATTTTGAAATTTTGTTAAAACTAGTTTATCCGTTTGCGCCACATCTATGTGAAGAACTTTGGCAACGCCTCGGTCATGAAGAAGATATGGTGTATGCAACCTGGCCAAAAGCTGATCCTACGAAAATGAGGGAAGATACCATGGTCATCGTTGTAAGTGTTAATGGAAGAGTGCGTGACAAAATGAAAGTTCCAGTAGATATGACAAAAGAAGAAATCCTAGCAAAAGCTAAAAAGCTTCCAAAAGTAACTCACCATCTAGCAGAAAAAACGGTTCGTAAAGAAATTTATGTTCCTGGTAAACTTGTAAATCTAGTCGTATCCTAAAAATCAAGGTAACTCGCTATGATGAGTTACCTTAGTTTTTTATACAATCATTTTTTACTTAATGAAAATAGTTTCAAGTAAAAATCACGATGGGGTAATTAATAAATGGCTTATTTAAGCGATTTTAAAATCAATTATATATAGAAAAATATTTGTCTAGTTTGGTTGAAACGACCGTTTTCATCTGTTATAATGACTTTGATGTAAAACGCTTACATGACATCTTATTTTTTTGTGAGGTGAGATTTTGAGAAGAATTACGATTATCGCAGGACATTACGGAAGCGGGAAAAGTGAAATTAGCACTCACCTTGCGTTAAAACACAAAGTTGATTACTTAGTAGATCTCGATATTATCAATCCATATTTTCGAACTAGGGCATTAGCTAAACTTTTTGAATCACATGGTATTTCGTTAGTAGAATCAACTATTAAGGGAATGAAAAATTCCGATATGCCTTATGTATCAGGTGAAGGTGTAATACCGTTTATTAATGAGAACTTAACTGCTGTTTATGATTTAGGCGGCACAGAAAATGGCGGTAGAGTACTTATGCAGTTTCGTGAGCGGATGAGAAATTTAGATGATATTGATTTACTATATGTCGTGAATATTTATCGGCCATATAGTGATAATCCAATTGCGATTAAAAGAGCGATTAAGCTGTTAGAAGCAGAAACCCAACTACCTGTCACGGGGCTCATTAACAACACTAATCTTATGGAATATACAACAGAAGAAGATGTTTTTAAAGGTCAAAAAATTCTTAGACAAGTTGGGAAAGATCTTAACTTACCCATTGTCTATACTGTAGTAGAAGAACATCATACGTTTAAAGGCCCCTTTGATGGGGAACAAATCATATTACAGCGACTCGTGGCGAAAGAGTGGCTTTAGGAGGAGAAATTATGGCAAAAGGACGCATCATCATTGAAGTGGACCAATGTAAGGGCTGTGATTTATGTACGCATTACTGTCCAGTTAATATTTTGAAGCTGGATGAAAACAGAATTAACAAAAAAGGGTATACACCACTTATGGTGACTGACCCTGACAAGTGTATCGCTTGCTCATTTTGTGCGATAATGTGTCCAGATTCAGTCATTACAGTTGAACGTTTCGTAAAGGAGGCTAAATAAATGGCTAAAGTCTTGATGAAGGGAAACGAAGCGATGGCGCTCGCAGCAATTAAAGGTGGTTGTGAGGCGTTTTATGGATATCCAATTACACCGCAAAATGAACTTCCCGAATTCATGAGTAAACATATGGAAGCACACGGGGGTGTGTTTGTCCAATCAGAAAGTGAAGTCGCAGCAATTAATATGGTATATGGCGCAGCCGCAGCCGGTGCACGCGCCATGACATCATCTTCTAGTCCGGGAATTGCTCTTAAACAAGAAGGGATCAGTTATATGGCTGGCGCTGAACTACCAGCAGTTATTATCAATGTTATGCGTGGTGGGCCAGGTCTTGGCGGAATTCAACCATCACAAGGCGATTACAAACAAATCACTCGTGGTGGCGGGAATGGTGACTATTATTTATATAGCTTAGCTCCTGAATCTTTACAAGAAGCAGTAAACTTAATTAAAGAATCATTTGATATTGCGGATTATTTCCGAAATCCTGTTATGATTGCGGTTGACGGTATGATAGGACAAATGATGGAACCTGTTGACTTTGACCTTCCAGTACCCAAATGGGATTTACAACCGAAAGATTGGGCTACAGATGGAGATAGAAGTAATGGCCGCAAAAATAATATCGTTAATAGTTTATACTTAGACCCAAGTGAATTGGAAAAACACAATCTCAAACTCAAAGCCAAATATGATGAAATGAGAGAAAAACATCAACGATATGAATTAGTAAATATCGTTGATGCAGATATCGCAATTGTTGCCTTTGGAAGTACTGCTCGTATCGCTCGCACAGCGATTGAGTTACTTGAAGAAGAAGGCATTAAGTGCGGCATCATTCGCCCAATTACCATATTCCCCTTCCCAACAAAAGCTTTTGATAATTTGCCAGAAACAATCAATGATTTATTGGTTGTGGAAATGAATACGGGACAAATGGTGGATGATGTGAGACTTGCGGACCAAAAAAGACATAACATTCATTTCTATGGTCGGACTGGTGGAATTGTTCCAGAAGCTGATGAAATTGTCGCGCAAGTAAAACAGATTCTTGGAGGTGCAAAATGATGGAAAGTAAAGTAATCTATCAAAAAAGTAAAGGGCTTAGTGATATACCGTTTTCCTATTGTCCAGGATGCACCCATGGTATTATTCATAAACTAGTTGCGCAAAGTCTTGAAGAACTAGGCTTATTGGAACGTGCAATAGGTATTTCCAGTGTTGGCTGTAGTGCTCTAAACTACGATTTCTTTAGTTTTGATATGGTGCAGGCTGCCCATGGTAGAGCGCCCGCAGTCGCAACGGGAATTAAACGAGTTCGTGATAACGTTATTATCTTCACCTACCAAGGAGATGGGGATTTAGCTTCTATTGGAATTGCTGAAGCAATTCATGCTGCTCATCGCAGCGAGAACATTACAATCGTATTTGTAAATAACGCAATCTATGGGATGACTGGTGGTCAAATGGCACCGACAACACTTATTGGACAAAAGACCACAACATCGCCATACGGACGCGATCCTCAAAAAGCAGGATATCCCCTAAGAATTAGTGAGATGTTCGCAACAATCCCTGGAGCAACCTATATTGAACGTGTGAGCGTTCATAATCCTCAACACGTTAATAAAGCAAAAAAAGCTTTGAAAAAAGCTTTCGAAATTCAAAAGAATAAACAAGGATTCTCGTTAATTGAGTTTATTTCTACATGCCCTGTAAACTGGGGAATGACACCAAAAGATGCCGTGGACTGGGCAGTTGACAACATGATTCCATATTATCCTCTCGGTGTATTCAAAGATAAAACAAAGGAGGAAACAACTAATGACTAATGAGAAAGTAATTGTCGCTGGGTTCGGCGGACAAGGCGTCATGTTAATGGGGCAAGTTCTCTCATATTGCGCTACTGAACAAAAACTCAATACATTATGGTTCCCTTCATATGGTCCAGAAACTCGTGGAGGAACAGCGAATTGCTCAGTTACAATTAGTCAAAAACAAGTAAACAGCCCCGTTATTAGCACACCTAACAGTATCATTGTTATGAACAAGCCTTCTCTCGCTAAATTCATGCCTAAGCTTAAAAAAGGTGGATTATGTCTTGTCAACTCAAGTCTTGTTACTGGTGAAACATATAGAAGTGACGTATTGGTATGTGAGATTCCAGTTAATGACCTTGCAATCAAACTGGGAAATCAAAAAGTAGCGAACATGGTTATGCTTGGAGCATATCTAGCACTGACAAAATTGTTCACAGTTGATCAAGTAATGGATGTACTAACAAAAAAATTCACAGGTGAAAAAGCAAAATTCCTTGATATCAACCGTAAAGCACTCGAAACGGGATTTGAGTTCGCAAAGCAATGGACCTAGTATGAAATATGTCGTATTTGATATTGAGACTACTGGACTAGACATCATAAACGACAGAATCATCGAAATTGGCGCACTCAAAGTAGAAGATGGCGAAATCATCGATGAATTTAATATGTTGATGAATCCTGGAGTTTCGATTCCTCCTACAGCGAGTGCAATCAATAATATCACAGATGATATGCTAGTTGACGCGCCACATTCAGGCGTAGTGTTGACTTATTTTCACCGTTTTATCAAAGATGTAGATTTTTTGGTTGGCCACAACGCCAAACGTTTTGACGTGCCTTTTCTTGAAACGGAATTTGTTAGACACGGTATTTTGTATGAGCCAATCAAAGTGAAAGATACTGTCTGGGAGGCGCGCCGGACAATCAAAGGTTTGCATAGTTATTCCCTTGCGTCTTTATGTAATGTTTTTCAAATTGAAAACAAAAATGCACATCGTGCTTTGAGCGATGTATATGCAACACATGAACTATATTTAAATTTGTTAAAAAGAAAACGAACCACTTCGTCCGTATAATCGGATGAGGTGGTTATTTTATGAAATGCATTCTTTGTGGTAAGCATTTGTATCAAGAAATGAATTTTTCTGTGTTAATAAGCAATAAAAATATCCATCAAACTTGTGAAAATGCATTCATACTCCATGAGGAAAGAGTTACTTTTCCGATTGAAAATGGAATAGTTGAATATGATTATTTATTTTCCCGCGGGACAAAAAAAGCTAATATAGATCAGCTTTTTTTTCGATATATGGGGATTTGGTTAAGTCGTTTTATTAAAGACAATTCAGGCGCACTTTTAATCTTGTATGATGATGTTTTAGAAGGAGATCTATCCCTTATATTGTCGCTTGGTAGTTACGTCGTCGTTCTTTTATCAATGTTTGACGAAATAGAATTATGATAAAAAACGGAAGTGAATATCAGACAAAAATCGAAGACTGTGATATAATATAAGTATCAAAGAACAAGGAGTGATTTCATGAAAGTTGAAGTTCGTGGTAAGAACGGTTTTGTGGTCACAAAAGCGATTGAATCGTATGCTGTTGACAAATTGTCAAAGGTTAATCGCTACTTCCGCGAGGAACTGGATGCGCACGTCGTTTGTAAAGTTTATGACGACCATCACCGCGTTGAGGTGACAATTCCCACGAAATACTATACCATGCGTGCTGAGGTTAGTAACCCCGACATGTATGCGGCGATCGATATCGCCGTCGACAAGTTGGAAAGTCAAATCCGCAAGCACAAGGAGAAAATCACCCGTAGTCTTCAAAAGAAAGAAGGAATAAAAGGGATTTTTCATGAAGACCTCGATTTAGAAGCACTTGAACGTGAATTGGTACACAAACCAGTGCGCAAAAAACAAATTGAACTAGAAGAAATGACTGATGATGAAGCTATCACGGCTATCGAAATGCTTGGACATGATTTTTACATATATAAAAGCGAAGAGACCAAACAAGTAAACGTTTTGTATAAACGAAAAGATGGTCGTTACGGCATCATCGAAACTAAATAAATGCGCCTCGGCGCATTTTTTCTGTTATGGTGTCTAGTAAATAGTTTATTTCATGCACGTGTTGTGGTATGATATATATGACTTATTCGAGGTGATGCATTGTGTTAAAAAAATTGTTTGACCCAAGTAGAAAAGAATTGAAAAAATATGAAAGAATCGCGCATCAAGTATTTGCTTTAGAAGAAGAAATGAAACAACTTTCAGACGATCAGCTAAGAGCAAAATCTGATG
>CAZZJG010000031.1:0-7494 GCA_964654395.1 uncultured Candidatus Izemoplasmatales bacterium | reverse complement strand
ATTGTTCTTCATTAACCTGAATTAACTTAGCATAGTCTGATGCATGAAAATATGTTCTACCTCCAAAGATAAAGTAAAATATGGAAATTAACAAAATCGTTGAAACAATGACAAAAACTGTAGTTCTAGTTCGTTTTCCACTTAATATACCAATTTGTTGTAATAAACTTATTAGTAGCAATAAAAAAACTGCAATGTAAAAGAATATACCAATATATCTAGCATTTAGGCGAATCATAAGATAATAATCCGCAAGTACAAATAACATTAACAAACCAACAAATAGACCAATCGCAAGCCAAAAATTCTTGTGAGTAGTCGTTTTTTGTCTTTTATGCATGAACAAAATGCGCCGGTCAAGAAGGTCTTGAACATCAGACAAATGACACTCCACTGCAAGCTCAATCTCATCATATGTCGCTTTTTTTGATGAAACTAAAAATTCGATTATTTCCTTTTGCTTCTGCGATATTCCAGAACTTGGAAAGCGACCTGTTAAAACAAAATAATCATCTTTTGGTACTGAAGGAGAATATTCCCCAACTACTTGAAGTAACCCTCGAAAAGCTCTTTGGAAAAGCCAAAGCAAAATAATAATTGCAACAAACGCTAAAAATGCCATATTATTCCCTCCTATTAATCAACAATTGCATCAAAGAAATCTGCAATATCTCTAATAGCTTCTAGTGCCTCTTCACCAAGCAAAAGCAAATGGCCACTGTTACTATAATCCTTGCGCTGTTTATTTTTAGATGATGTAAATTCCATAATCATTGAGCTAGATATTTTATAACGCTCACCATCTAATAAGCCTTGAAGCACAAATAACGGCGCAGTTACACTTCTTATTCGGTCTAACTGCCCAATTTCAGAAACAAAATGAAAATAGTCTTTTCGATGTTTTACGTATTTATCCACCTTTTGTTTATCAGATTCTTGCTTAAAATACTGTTTCAAGTCGGCGTCTAAATCAAAAGGAATAATTGGCGCATTAATGGTTGCCAAAGCACCGACATCTTTGTTTTGTGCTAAAACAACGGAAAATGTCCCGCCGATGCTCATTCCCACAACAAAAACTTTTTTATGTGTTTGTCGTATTAGATCATATTCTTTCTCAATTCGCTTATACCACGATCTTACAGATGTTGCTATTAACTTTTCAAATGTACTTCCGTGACCAGGATATAGTGGGATGCTAACTGTATAATCTCGAGAAGAAAGTTCATTTGCTAAAGCAATCATGTCACGAACGTCATGGCCAAGAGAATGACACAACAAAACAGCTTTACCATTAATTCCTTCTTTAAAATAATCACCTATTTTAGACATCCTTGACCTCCTTAACATAATCCTTAATGTGGAAAATTAAATAATCAATATCTTCTTTTTTAATATCCTTATGACAAACTAAACGCAATTGTTCGTGCTTATACCCATTAATTAAAATATTACGTTGCCTTAAGAAAGTAGCTAGGTCTTCCATATCAAATATACTATCAGCGAAAACCATATTAATATCTAATCGTCCAAAATCAACCTCAAATCCATCTATTTTGTTCAGTTTTCCAGCAAGATATAAAGCATTTTCATGGTCAATACGCAGTCTTTTAATCATTTTTTTAAGTGATATTAACCCAGCAGCTCCTAATATACCAACCTGTCGCATGCCGCCACCAAGTAGTTTTCTTCCTTTTCTAGCTTTTTTTATGAAAGAATCGGCCCCACAAACTAAACTTCCAATCGGGCTTGCTAACCCTTTAGAGAGGCAAAAAGAAACACTATCAACATATTGGGTGATTTTTTTTGCTGGTACGTTCAAAGCAGTAGCTGCATTAAACAATCGCGCTCCATCCATATGAATTTTTATCCCATGCTTATCAGCTAAATCACGTAATTCTTCTAAATATTCTAACGGTAAAACAACACCACTCCCATGAGCATTTTCTACACAAATTAGCGTTGTTTCTGGATGATGAATGTCCTCTGAACGAATAGCGCTCTTAATTTTTGCAATTGGCATCACACCACGATTTTCTTCAACTGTATGAAGCGTCACTCCACTAAGTACAGCCGTAGCGCCAACTTCATGATTCATGATGTGTGATTGCTCTCCAACAATAATCTCATCACCGCGTTTGGTATGTGTCATTATTGACAGTTGGTTACCCATCGTCCCTGACGGCACAAAAACACAAGCTTCTTTCCCTGTCATCTTTGCCGCTAACTTTTCTAATTCATTAATGGTAGGATCATCACCATAAACATCATCACCTACCACCGCATTAGCTATTGCCTCTCTCATTTCTTTGGTAGGTTTGGTGACCGTGTCACTACGAAAATCAATCATTTTCATCTCTCCCGTTTATATTCAGATTGCAAAATATGGATATGTTAATACTTACTTATTTGTCAATTTATAAGTTTTTTTATAGTCTTCCAGAGGATGTTGAACATCATTGTAAACTTTAGATAATATTTGTCTTAATAATATCATCCACTACGTTTTTGGTGGTTTTTCTGACTTTGAAAACGATATAGCGTATATGCTGCAAGGAATATCATAAGATACCCAAACAAGCTTAGTATATCTGGGGATTCGTGAAACAACGGGATGGCAATTAATGTCGCAAACACAACATTAAAGTAATTAAATATTGAAATTTCACTTGCGGGAGCAAGTTTATATGCATAGGTCGTTCCTATTTGTCCTATGGTTGCGAAAACTCCTATTAGAAGTAAATATAATAACTGCGTCATAGTTGGAATAATATAATCACAAATAACAAATGGTGATAAAAAGACAACACTAAATGTGGAAAAGAAAAAAACTGTTGTAGTAACGTCTTCTTTTCCCCCTAATACACGCAATGTGGTATACGCACCGCCAGCAAACATCGCAGCTAACACACTAGTTAGATAGGGGCTTAAAGAAAAGTCAAATTCTGGTTTGATGATAAGTATTGTGCCAAAAAACGCTAGTACAATCATTCCAAGCTGTAGTTTAGATAAGTTTTCTTTCAAAAACACAAGACTAAAGATTAAAAGAAAAAACGTACTTAATTTATTCAACATATTGGCATCTGATGTTGGTAAATACCCAAGTGAATAAAAGAACAGTAACATCCCAACAGTACCAAGTGCGCTGCGTAAAAGCAAAACCTTTCGATGTTTTTTTTGGCCAAAGTAAATACCGTGACGCTTAAATACAATGCTACCAGTTACGAACATGGAAATAATGTTGCGAAACCAGACTTTCTGAGCTACTGGTACATCGCCCGCTAAACGAACAAAAATACTCATCCATGCAAAACCTAAAGATGCAATAATAATTGCGATCGTGCCTTTTGTTTTGTTACTCATGTATCCTCCTGCATGCAAAACATTATGTCTAATTATAATGACAAATTATACCCAACTAATCATTTTACTATCATCATAGATCTATTCAATTGTAGTAAAACCTATTACTTACTATTGATCGCTACCGGAAAAATCCTTTCTTTCTAATACCATTTTGAATGAACTTCATTTCCATTTTATATCGTTGTTTCGTCTGTTGTTTCGACCAGTTTTCCGCAATCATATGTAAAATAGTCGTACTTGAAACACTTCTTATTAAGTCGAAAATGACTATGAAATCTTCTTTTGAATGTATTTCATATTCTTTAAATCCGAATTTCATTAAAACATCATACATCTTAAAAAAGATTGTTGTAGATTTATCACTTAAACGTGATAACAACTCAAAATACGTTTCTTTAAACACATTCGTAATCAACTGGTTGTATATTTTATTATCAAATAAATCGAGAATGTTTAAAAAGAGTTCTTCCTCTGCTTTAAGAAAATCACCATTATGTTTTTCCAACAACCCTTCGTAGTGATCCATATTACCATATATTGTTTCCGTTACAATATACCAATAAAATTCTTTCTTATCTACAAAATACTGATAGAAACTTCCTTTGGGAATCTCAGCAATTCGCACAATTGTATTGACCGATGCATTGTGGTATGACTTGTAACTAAATTCCAACAATCCTGCATCAAAAATCCGTTTTTGTTTTTCCTTAGGGAGATTAAAATACGTTTGTTTTGGCACTAGAATCACGACCCTTTCCTAGTTTCAGTATATATGACCAGTGGTCATATGTCAAAGAAAATGTCTTTTTGTTGCGAAAAAGAGAAAAACCGATGCAAACGCATCGGTTTATTTTAATACTCTTGAGATAATTTCATCAACAGTTTCAACTGGGATAATTTCGAGATTTTTCTTAACATCTTCTGGAACGTCTTCTAAATCTCTTTCATTATCTATAGGAATCATTATTGTTGTGAGTCCACTGCGGTGTGCCGCAATGGATTTTTCTTTTAACCCACCAATTGGTAAAACACGTCCACGAAGTGTAATTTCTCCTGTCATACCAATATGGTGGTCAACTTTCTTGTTCGTTAACGCACTAACAATCGCTGTAGTAATTGTGACTCCTGCACTTGGTCCATCTTTGGGCACTGCGCCTTCAGGAACATGGATATGAATGTCGTTTTCATGAAACACATTAATATCAATTCCTAATCGACTTGCATTTGACTTGACATAGGACAGAGCTGCTTGTGCACTTTCCTTCATCACGTCACCTAATTTACCAGTTAATACAAAATTTCCATTTCCTTTATAATAAGTTACTTCCACAGGCAATGTGTCGCCACCAAATTGCGTATAAGCAAGACCTGTTACAACTCCAACCAAATCGTGTTTTTCAGCTTGTGTATCACGGAAACGTGGTGTTCCGAGGAAATCGATTAAGTTGTCTTTCGTGATAACAACTTTCTCTTTTTTATCACCGAGAATCATTTTGATTGCCTTCCGAATTAACGTTCCAAACAATCTATCTAACTGCCGGACACCCGCTTCTCTTGTATGGGAGCGAATCATTTCAAATATTGCGTCATCTTCAACTTCAAAGCTATCTTCTTGAAGACCATGCGCTTCTAGTTGTTTACGAATAAGATGTTCGCGTGCAATGTGCCATTTTTCAATATCTGTATAACTAGATAATTCGATAATTTCCATACGGTCACGCAGTGGTGCTGGGATATTACCTAGATAGTTCGCAGTCGCAATAAAGAGTACTTGTGATAGATCATAAGGTTCTTCAAGATAGTGATCACTAAAGTTTGCATTTTGTTCAGGATCTAGTACTTCTAGTAACGCTGCACTAGGATCTCCTTTATAATCAAATCCTAGTTTATCTACTTCATCAAGTAGGAATACAGGGTTGACAACCTTTGCTTTTTTCATTCCTTGAAGAATTCTACCCGGTAAAGCCCCTAAATAAGTGCGGCGATGTCCACGAATTTCACTCTCATCTTTCACACCACCCAGAGATTGCTTGACAAAGTTACGTCCTAATGCCTTCGCAATTGACTGAGCCAAAGATGTTTTACCAACTCCTGGTGGCCCAACAAGACATAAAATTGTTTGTGGGTTTTTCCCTGTTAAAATCTTAACGGCAAGATATTCAATAATACGTTCTTTTACTTTTTCAAGCCCATAGTGAGTAGAATCAAGTGCTTGTTCAGCTTTTTTGATGTCAATCTCATCCTCACTGACTTCATTCCAAGGAAGGTCTAAGAGAAAATCTAAATACGTACGAATTACTCCGCTTTCGCCACTACTAGCTGGCAACGTTTGATAACGAGATAGTTCGTATAGTGCTTTCTCTTCGATTTGTGGTGGCATCTTTTTAGCGAGAATGCGTTCTTTTAATTCATCAATTTCGCTTTCTTTTTTGGCTTTGTCACCTAGTTCTTCTTGAATTGCACGCATTTTTTCACGTAAATAATATTCTTTTTGATTCTCATCGATGTTTTTCTTGACTGCCATATTAATTTCATTTTCAATTTGGGTCATATATTTTTCTTTTTCGATGTCCTCAAGTAAATATGTAAGGCGCTTGTTAATGGATACTGTTTCAATATATTTAAATTTTTGGTTTTAAGGAATATTCTAATTATTTGCGACAATATCAGCTAGTTTGTCACTAGAAACGCCTTTTTGCACAGAATCCATAACATGTTTTGGGTTTTTCAGGAATGATCCTCCATGTTCTACTACTTGCTTTGTGAGCATGCGTATAAGAGCAAGTTCTTGATCAATATCTTCTTGCACAGTGGGCAATGTCTTAAAGCGCGTGATAAAAAACGGTTCCGTTTGTTGGAACTGAAGAATTTCAGCTCGCACAATGGGATCAAATTTAACTTTGTAATTACCGTTTGGAAGTTTGATTTTTATACCTATACGCGCAACTACACCATGATTCAGAACGTGGGAAGAATTCACCTCGTCATGAATCGGATTTTCTTGTATGAGCAAAAGAACATGGGATGCATAGTTTTTTTCTGCTTCGAGTAATGCCTTTTTAGATATGTTTCGACCAACTTCAATACGAAGATCTGTATGGGGAAAAGGAGCAATTCCACGAATTGCGATACTTGGCAAAACGCCTTCAGTCATTACATTTTCTTTGTACATGGTAACACCTCTTTTCTTTTCCATCTACAACAATATTATACTTTAATTACGCTTGAAACACAACACAAACACATAGTTCCAAGCATCAGTTTCGAAGCTTATTATACCCAATTTACAACCGTATGCAAAGTAAAACGAAAAGAAAAGTGAAGGCTAGCTTCACTTCTTCAAATCAGGAAGTTTACTTTTAAAACTTTTTCCAATTCGTCCATAATCTCTTGTGCGTTTTCGCCATCTACATGAATTTTTATGACGCTTCCTTGTGTGGCACCTAAACTCATGACCGCCATAATACTTTTGAGATCAAGTTTCTTACCATCATATTCAATCCAAATCGGATTTGAGAAAGACGCTGCTTTTTGCACGAGCAAACTCGCTGGACGTGCATGAAGGCCTGCTTCATCAGCGATTGTGAATTCTTTGACCATCATGATTCTCCTTTCGTATATAAATAAATTAATTGTATTACCTCATCCATCGATGAAAGGCGCAAGCACTCTTGTGCTAACCGCTTCATTTTATCATAGGATAACTTTGAAATCAATTTACGCACTTTTGTAACATTTTGTAATGACACACTGAATTCATCGAGGTCAAGCCCAAGCAGGATTGAAACAGCCAAGTCATCACCTGCCATCTCACCACACATCGCTGTCCATATCCCTGCTTCATGTGAGGCATCAATGATATTTTTAATCATTCGTAAAAATGCTGGATTTAACGGTTGGTATAAATATGATACTTTTTCATTCAAGCGGTCTGCCGCAAAAGTGTACTGAATTAAGTCGTTAGTTCCGATGCTAAAGAAATCGACTTCTTGTGCAAATTGGTCTGCTAAAAAAGCTACCGAAGGTATTTCAACCATGATACCAACCTTTATATCATCGGCAAAACTAATGCCTTCGTGCGCAAGTTCTTTTTTGCATTCTGCTAAAATTTGTTTTGCTTGCTTTAATTCA
>CAZZJG010000030.1:0-7756 GCA_964654395.1 uncultured Candidatus Izemoplasmatales bacterium | reverse complement strand
ATAGCAGGAATATCAGATCCATTGGGATATGTATTACCGGTTTAAGCTATATCTGGATATTCCTTGTCCTTTGTTGCACGTCTGACGCGTTCTAGTATGTTAGAAGTATTACGTCAAGACTATGTTCGCACTGCTCGCGCAAACGGTTTGTCTGAATTCAAGGTAATTTTTAAACACGCTTTAAAAAATGCGTTGATTCCAGTAGTCACATATATTGGACCAATGTTAGCTGCGATTATGACAGGTTCATTTGTTATTGAAAGAATTTTTGTTATAGATGGTATCGGACAATATTTTGTAAACAGTGTATCTAATCGTGACTACACAATGGTTATGGGAGTAACCGTGTTTTATGCGATTTTCTATATTATCATGGTGTTCTTGGTCGACATTGCCTATTCCTTCATCGACCCGAGAATCAAATTGGATAAGTGAGGTGAGACCGTTGGAAAAACACGAATTTAATTTTGTTCCTAAGGAAGCAAAAGCGGACTCTGAACAAACGAAACCTAGTTTGACTTATTGGGCTGATGTTTGGCGACGCCTTAAGAAAAATAAGATGTCAATGGTCGGTCTTGTCATGGTCATTATTATTGTGTTAACAGGAGTGTTTGGACCGATGTTATCACCATACACTTATTCACAACAATATCTTTCTGTACGCAATGCACCACCAAGACTAGATATTATGCAGATTGATGAAGATTTGTATGTTTACCGCACGAATGATTATTATTTAGCTCTCGTTACAAATGATGGTCATTTGCTTGATGAAAATGATCAGTTATTAGGTGTTTTAGAGTTGGATAGAAAAGATGCTATCAATAAAACATATAATTTTATATATAATGGTGAAGAAGTTGCGATGGATTTCTCTTATGCAAACGATGACTCTACGCCATATGATTATGCAATTACCTATAAAGGGGAAACCTATACCAAAACAGAAACTGTTCACAATGCTGATTTTTGGTGGGGTACAGATAAACTTGGGCGCGATGTGTTAACTAGAGTCATGTCTGGAGCTCGTATTTCATTGACTATCGCTTTAGTGGCTACATTAGTTAACTTCTTTATTGGCGTAACATATGGTGCCATTTCAGGCTATGAAGGTGGTCGTACTGACCTTGTAATGATGAGAATCGTAGATATCATTAATTCTATTCCTCTTATTCTTTACGTAATTATCATTATGGTCATCTTTGAAAATAGAGGACTTTGGTTAATTGTGATGGTAATCGGTTCGGTGTACTGGGTAGGTATGGCGCGTTTAGTACGCGGTCAGATACTTGGATTAAAAGAACAAGAATTTGTTTTGGCTGCAAGAACGATAGGTGTTTCGAAAAGAAAAATCATTTTCAAACACTTGATTCCAAATGCCATTGGGCCAATTATTGTTGCTTTAACAATGATGATTCCTTCTGCTGTATTTACAGAAGCATTCCTAAGTTTCATTGGTTTAGGAATTTCTGCACCTCTTGCATCTTGGGGAACACTCGCTAATGATGCAATTGCGCAAATGCAAAAGTTCCCTTATCAATTATTCTTCCCTGCAGGAGCCATTGCTTTAACGATGCTCGCTTTTAACTTCTTAGGTGACGGTTTGCGTGATGCTCTAGACCCAAGATTGCGGAAAGGATAGGTGAAAGTATGAGTAAACTACTTGAAGTAAAAAATCTCAAAACCTCCTTCTTCACGCACCTCGGTGAAGTGCAAGCTGTAAGAGGAGTGTCTTACGATTTAGAGAAAGGTGAAGTTCTTGGTATCGTTGGTGAAAGTGGATCTGGGAAGAGTGTGTCTGCCTTGTCCATCATGGGGTTAATTGAAGAACCTGGTCGCATAAAAGAGGGTGAAATTCTATTTGATGGAATTGATTTAACAAAACTATCCCAACAAGAACTTTCTGATATTCGTGGTAATGAAATATCTATGATTTTCCAAGACCCGATGACGTCTTTGAACCCTGTATATACCATCAAGAATCAAATGGTAGAAGTGATTCGACGTCATACTGACATGACTAAAGAAGAAGCTTTAAAACGAGCTATTAAATTGTTGGAAATGGTAGGAATTCCTGAACCTGAATCACGTATTAAAGATTATCCACACCAATTCAGCGGCGGAATGCGACAACGCGCGATGATTGCGACAGCTCTTTCGTGTGATCCGAAATTATTGATTGCGGATGAACCAACAACAGCACTTGATGTTACTATTCAAGCGCAAATTATCGAACTTCTTCGTGATTTAAAAGAAAAACTAAATACTTCTATCATTATCATTACGCATGATTTAGGCGTAATAAGTGAAATTAGTGACAAAGTTGTGGTTATGTATGGTGGTATGGTAATGGAAAAAGGAACTGTAGAAGAGATTTTCTATAATCCTAAACACCCATATACGAAAGGACTTCATGCATCTATTCCTAAAATCCACAAAGGAGAAAGGGAAAGACTTGTACCAATTGAAGGATCTCCTCCGGATTTGACAAATCCACCACAAGGTTGTCCATTCTCTCCTAGATGCCCTCATACAATGGAAGTATGTCTTAAAAAAGCTGCACCTATGATGAAAGTGTCAGACACACAATCATCAGCTTGTTGGTTGCTGCATGAGGACGCCCCTAAGGTAGAAGGGTATGAGAATGAGCCTTATCAATCAAACGAAAAGGAGGGGAAATAGATGGCAAACAAGAAACAAGAAAAAGAAGTGTTGCTGAAAATTAATAATCTAAAAAAGTACTTTTCAGTCGGAAACTCCCTTCTGTTTAAAAATAAGGACTATTTAGCAGCTGTAGACGGAATTAGTTTTGAAATAAGAAAAGGAGAAACATTTGGACTTGTAGGTGAATCTGGTTGTGGAAAATCTACAACAGGAAGAACGATTATCCGTTTGTATGAACCAACGGATGGGGAAATTTTATATGATGGTGTTGATCTTGCGAAACTTAGCGAAAGAGAACTTCGACCATACCGTAAGAAAATTCAAATGATTTTCCAAGATCCTTATGCATCACTTAATACTAGAATGACTGTAACGGATATTATTGGTGAAGGTATTGACACCCATAAGATTTTTGGTACAGGGCCAGAAGCACATAAAAAAAGACAAGAACGAATTTATGAATTGCTCGAAAGAGTAGGTCTAAAACGTGAACATGCTTCACGTTATCCGCATGAATTTTCAGGCGGGCAGCGCCAACGAATCGGGATTGCGAGAGCTCTCGCAATCAATCCTGAGTTGATTATTGCGGATGAACCTATTAGTGCTTTAGACGTTTCAATTCAAGCACAAGTTGTTAATATGCTTGAGGATTTGCAAGAAGAATTTGGCTTAACATATTTATTTATTGCCCATGATTTATCAATGGTTAAACACATTTCCGATCGAATTGGGGTTATGTACCTTGGGAAGATGATGGAACTTACAAGCAGCGATAAACTGTATGAAAAACCACTTCATCCTTATACAAAATCATTACTTTCATCTATTCCAATTCCCGATCCACACTCGAAAATGCGAGATAAGAGAATTATTTTAGAAGGAGACGTTGGAAGCCCTATTAACCCAAAACCAGGTTGTCGCTTTGCATCTCGATGCCAATATTCATCAGAAAAAATAAATGTAAATGATAAAGATGCATTAGTTGGTAGAATAGCCCGCGGAACAATCACTGATAAAGATTCAGGGCAAGTAATTGTTCAAGATAACCGCCCTATTACTGAAGAAGCTGTTTTAAAATTACAAGCTTTAGGTATTAATGAAATCGCAGTAGGAAGAGAAAAATGTTTCTCAATCGATCCTGAATTTAAAGAAATTGAGCCAGATCATTTCGTAGCATGTCACTTTGTTGAAGAGATTAATGAAATTAAATAATATGATTTCAAGAACGTCAGTGGATGTTTATGCTTTGCAAGTCTATTTGACAATGTTCTTTGAAATATATTAAAATATTATTAGGCTCTATCACATTTATGTATGTAATAGAGCCCAAAATTAAAGAGGAGGAAGTATTTATGAAAAAACTGTTCGCTCTTGTAGCGACTCTCGGTTTGGTCTTTGGCCTCGCAGCATGCGGTGGAGAAGACACAGAAGATGTGTTCCGTTGGAACATTGGCGCTGAACCGAAAACTTTAGACCCAGGCCTCAATGGTGCAAGTGATGGCGCAGATGTCATCAATAACACTTTTGAAGGACTTGTTCGCGAAATCAATGGTGAAGTATATCCTGGTATCGCTGAAAGCTGGGACATCTCTGAAGATGGAACAACTATTACTTTCCATTTGAGAGAATCTAATTGGTCAGATGGTACACCATTGACCGCGAATGACTTCGTATACGCTTGGAAACGTGGAATGGATCCTGCGACTGCATCCGAATATTCCTGGATTTGGGAATATACTAATGTTAAAGGCGCATATGAAGTATTGTACGAAGGCGGTTCACTTGACGATGTAGGAATCTCTGCTCTAGATGATTATACTCTCGTTGTTGAACTTAACAACCCAACACCATATTTCATCTCTCTTACATCATTCTTCCATTTCATGCCTGTAAAACAAGAAGCTGTGGAAGCTGCTGGTGGAGAAGATGGTCTGTGGGCTTCTAATCCTGAACTCGTCGTTTCAAATGGGCCATTCGTCCTTACTGAATACGAAGAAGGAGATCATCTCATTCTGACTAAAAACCCAGAATATTGGAACAAAGATGAAGTAAAACTTGACAAGATTGAAGCATCTTTCATCGCTGTTGAAACAACTGCTTATCTTAAATATCAAAATGATGAGCTTGATTTCATCCCTTCTGTTCCAACTGTTATGATTCCAGACCTTCTTGCATTGTCTGATGAATTCCATGTATTCCCATTGCTTGGTACTTACTACTACAACTTCAACTTAGACACTGAAGCAAACGGATACGACCCAATTTTCGACAATGTAAAACTCAGAACAGCTCTTAACTACTCAATTAACCGTCAAGCAATTGTTGATGCACTTGGAGCTGGACAAGTTCCTGCAGTTGGTTTTGTTCCTCCTGGCTTTAAAGATGACGAAGGAAACGACTTCTTTGAAACAGCTGGAACATATGGAATGCCTATCGATGACAGCAAATACGCTGAAGCTCAAACACTGTTTGAAGAAGCAGCTACTGAACTTGGTATGACAGTAGAAGAACTTCGTGATGCATTAAGCGCAAAAACAATGCTATACAACACATCTGAAGCTCATGCAGAAATTGCGCAAATGATTCAAGAAATGTGGACTCAAAACCTTGGCTTCACTATGACTCTTGAAAACCAAGACTGGGCAATTTTCCAAGGAACAAGAAGTGAAGGTAACTTCGACCTTGCTCGTGGTGGATGGATTACTGACTACATGGATCCAAGTGGATTACTATCAATTTTTACATCTGAAAATGCATACAATGATCCAGGATACCACAACGAAACATACGATACACTTCTTTCAGAAGCAGCAGCTACTGCTGATATCGCAGAACACTTCGACAAATTGTATCAAGCACAAGAAATCCTTATGACTGAACTTCCAATTATCCCTGTATATCACTATACAGATTCTATGCTTGTGAAGGACTATGTTAAGGATTGGGGACGCAGCGTACTTGGTAGCGTTGACTTCTCCCGTGCTTACATCGACGAAGAAGGTAATTAATTATAAAAAAGGTGACGATTCAATTAATTTGAATCTCACCTTTTTTTTTGTATGATATCTATGCTTATCTATCGCTAATCATTATAATATTAATAAGTTAGTCATAGTAAAGGCAAGAGCCCTATCTTTTATGAAGGGGGCATAGGACATTCTTTGATTAATTTACTAAAACAATTTTCTTGCATTTCGGGCTCGACTTGTGTACAATACTTTTCGGAGGATTAGCTTAGTTGGTAGAGCACCTGACTCTTAATCAGGGGGTCATCGGTTCGAGCCCGATATCCTCCACCATTTTTGAACAAAGTGGGGCCTTGGGCCCCTTTTTTTTACTGATGTGTGGTGCACCGTGTTGTTATGTTTTTACGGATTCCAAAATATTAGTTACCCCAAGATCACTTTGAAAATTTCTATAAGTGATCTTTTTCTTTATCCTTTTTACTCTTTTATACAAGTCATCAATCATTATCTCTTTATTTTTGATTCTTTGTGTAATATTGGTGTCTTTAGATTTTAAGGTGTGATTATATCTATAAACGAAGAAGTTAAGATAGTGTTGAAGGTTTTTGAGCCTGAATCCCGCATGTTTAAAGAAGTATCTTTTTATGTTGCTATGTAATGAATCAATTAGTTTAGTACTATACTCTCTACTTTTATTACGCCTCGCATCGACATTAGGATATTCAAATCTCTTCAATAATCTTTTTTGAGTTGGCCCTCCATCATGAATAATAAGATTAATATTTTCCATGTGATTTAGACACATGTTTGTGTACAAATCAGGTTTAACCATACCTCTTGAAGCTACCTTTGCGATACAGTTTCCTTGAAGATTTATCACAGTTACAACGCAAAGTAAATTAAAAGATATTCCCCTTATGCCTTTGCCATCGTTCTTTGTAATTTGTATTTTTTATCTCTTATATTAATAAAAGTCTCATCAATTAGAACGGTACCTCTCAAGATTATTTCTTCTTGATAGTCTCTTAGAAATTCAAACCTTAAATAACGATAGTACAACGCAGTTTTAAAACTGATGCTAAGATTTCTGGCAATCACATCAAGCGTTACATCGTCAATCATAAAACCAATAAACTTCTCAAAAACGTAATCGCTATTTTGAAGTTTATTGGTTGAACTTAATGTACCACATATTGGGCATATTTTTGTTTTGGCATAGTACTCCTTAGATCGCAAAAGCGAGTACTTCACCCAATCAAGGAAAGTCGCCAAACAAACCAGGGTAAAATACTCGCTTTTGCGATTCCTTGATTAGTTTTGTTTGGCACTTATATTATATCATTTTTGATTGAAAAATTATCCTAAAAATAAAAAAACTCATGGATAGTACAGTTGTGCTCTTAGTAGATTTTACTAACAACACGGTGCGCCACACATCAGTTTTTTTAAATGGAAACATTTACATTTAATAAATTGTTGACATGTTCACTAGTCATTGTTAATATGCTACTAAAATTGATTAGAGGCAGCGATGTAGATGAGTAACATATGGAGCTGGCAAGCTGTGAAATATGTGAAAGGCAACCATCGCCGAATGGACTAATGAGGCATTGTTAGTTCATGGGGCGGCTGGGAATACCAGTCGCACTCCTGCACCTTTGTGCAGTGGCGCTAATCTGGATTATTATTAATTCAGAAGCGTCCATCGCTTCTTTTCTTTTTACAAAATAAGAGAGGTTGATTTATGATGAAAAAAGGTTTGCTTGCTTTAATGTTTCTATTTGTTTTTGTGCTTGCATCTTGCACCTATCATGAAGAGGAAAATACACTAGTTGTTGGTGTTGAGTGCGCATATGCACCATTTGATTGGACCAGTAGCGTATCGACGGATTATACAGTACAAATAAGTGGTTCTAACCTATATTGTGATGGGTATGACATCCAAGTTGCTTCTTTTTTGGCAGAAGAACTGGGAAAAGAGTTAGTTGTGAAAAAAATAGAATGGACTGGACTAATTCCAGCGCTTCAAAGTGGGGTCATCGATGTTATTATATCAGCTATGAGTCCAACTGAAGAGCGAAAAGAAAGTGTTTTGTTTTCTGATCCTTACTATCAAGTAGATACTG
>CAZZJG010000029.1:0-7834 GCA_964654395.1 uncultured Candidatus Izemoplasmatales bacterium | reverse complement strand
CACAAGCGCTTCATTTAGCTTGTGAGTGAGAGCTACTGATACCCCAAAATAACTAGATGGTGATAAAGACACTCCAAAAAACAGTTGATATGACTGATCAATTAATGCTTTCGACTCAGGTGTTAAATAGGGGTAAACATCAGTCATAAATATCGCTTCTTTTGAGTCAGCACCGCCCATGTATTGATCACGGTATTTTATTATAGCATCATTGTATAACGCATCTAGTCCGTCTGCGGATAGAAGTTGTTGAAATGTCTCTGCTTTATCTGCTAAATCCTTAATTGGTACAGCTTTTTCCGCTGTTCGCGCAATGCGAGAAAATGGCGGAGGATTTTGCAAGACTGTATTTGTCAAAACACTATCAGTAGAAACGAGGTTCATTGAAAAAGCTGGCAAGATAATGAAATATACAAGGACATAACCGTTAACTAAGCTAATTACTGCCCCCAAGACATTATTCCATGTTCCAAGTTTTGCACGCATATTCTCGTTTAACACATACCGTTTAGCGAATATACTAAGAATAAATATTCCTACGAATATGAATAAATACATCAAAATATAGGTAATCATCATCATGAATGTGTATTTCATGAAGCCAAACAGCTCAGATATCACTTCAAATAATAGTGTATTTGTAATTGGTGCATATAGTTTTGTTGAGATAAACGGGCCTAAATAATATAAAATGACAAAAGGAAGAATCAGGTTGATTGACAAGCGAATCTGCTTATGACCCCCTGATAGATAACCATAAATGATATAGGCAGAAAATAGCATCACAAGAATGATGTCAAACTGAAAGCCAAACTGGGGTTGGTCTACAAATACACTCATCAACTGATCCTCCCTTCGATGTCATTTCAAGAAAAACCCTTCGAAACACGAGGGGTTTTTCTGTGTTTGTTTCATTGTTTATTCTGTTATTGTCCTGAATCGTCAGTTGGTCCAAATTCACCGAATAGATTTTCAAAATCTATTAAAATACTCGGATCCATTGCATCGACAATAGTGTTAAGGAATTCTTCCTGAGTTTGTGTGTCTAATTCTTCAAAATTTGAGAATAACTCTTCAATTTGCTCTGGAGATACGTCTTCATTTGGATCTGCGATAGCGGCTTGAATTGATTCAACTGCTTCGTAGACAGCTTGTTCTGTGCCACCATCATTTGGATCAATAACACCTTGAAGATCTGTTAAAATTTGTTCATCGCCAAGGACATCTGTTACAGCATCTTGGAATGTATTCAAGACGCTTTGATATGTTGGGTCAGCTGGTTCAATATCCAATACTAAAGATCCATCTTTAAGGTAAATTCCACTTACTTGAACAGCTCCTTGTGCTGATCCATCCTGCATCAATGCAGTGAGCTGATCTGCTGTAATAATAAGGTCACCATTTTCATCAAATGTACCAAATTCAACGTCACCAATTTCGGCAAATACAGCTTTGAAAGCATCCATATCATCAATTTCTAGATAATCACCAGAAACTTCTTCTTGATCGTAACCAACAGTAATGTTTACAAATTCAAAATGCAATTCATCATTAATACTAGAAACTTGGTCAGCTCTCAAAACTAGTAATGAGTCTACACCGGATATTCTAAACAATGCTTTTGCATAAATTCCATCCGGTTCAAATTCAAACCAAATTGCCTTTAATCCAACTTCAACAATTTTAGTGTTTCCGTCGCCGAGATCGATTTCTACAGTATCTCTAGTATCCGTGAATCCATCCATGTTGGCATAAATTAGTTTATTAAAGGTTTCTTCCGAAATTTCGAATCCGCCACCAATCAAAGCGTTATTAAAGACAAACTCAGCGAATAGGCTCTTAAGATAATCATCAGCGTCAAATAGTTCTGGATTATATTCACCTATTACCTCTTGACCGTCAACGATAGTTTGATCGTGTAAATCGTAAAGGTATGATGGAATATCTGTTGTGTCAGTGCTACGGAATTTAGAAACACCTACGGTAAAGACAAATTGATCATCTTGTACGTCCATTGTGACAAGTCGGTTATCAAATACAACTGCCATAAGTTCTTGCGCTAGTAATGCGTTTGGATCAATTTCACCGTTTTCATCTTCAACCATCGCAGCTAAGATTTCATCTTTACGAATGGTATATGACAAGTTATCTAGATCAAGTTCACCAATTGCAAGGTCGCCGATTTGACTTTCAAAGTCAGCACCTGTTTGTTGCTCAATCATATTAATGATACTTGTAAAGAAACTTTTAGGAATTGGAAGACGACCCATTTGTACTTTGTCAAATTCTAAATAATAGTATTCTGGATTATCATCAAATAGGAAATGAAGTTCTACAACAGTCTTATAGGATGTACCACCGTTTAAATTTACTTCTAGATAGATATTAAATGTGAAACGTCCTGGATCACTACTTGTTGCACCTTCATAAAATGATACCCACATACCAACAACGCGAACGCTTAAATCATATCCTTCAATAGGAATTAGGTCACTGTAGATAAAACATTCGTCATCCGTTTGGCAATCATCACCAGGCGCATAATTAGGATTTTCTTCTAGAATAGCTTCATAAATTGCGCGGTTAATCACATCTGAGTGAAGGTGAAAAATCCAGTCAGAGGTTGTTCCGTCTTCAACATTCTCGATTGATTGATTTAATTCTTGAAACAGCATCTCTTTCGCATCGTATTCATCTGTGTAAAGATAAGTAGGCATGTGCTCTTCACCTGTACCATCGTACATGAGTGTTGCGATAAATGCCGGAGTTCCCAAAATAACTAATACAGGAATAGTAATTGCTAAAAATAGTTTTTTCATGGTGTAATCCCTCTCTTTCATATTAATATGCGTATCGTACATTAACAGTATAGCTATCTTATGTGTATATCTTGTGAAAAACTTAACGACAAAATATGAAATCAATTATTCATAGTGCCATGCGGGATACTCCGTTCAAACTCATATCATCAGTTTTACATTGTTTCATGTACTGATAATACCCTGCAATACCAATCATAGCGGCGTTATCAGTACAATACTGAAATTCTGGTACTACGATATTTACGCCTTGAATTTGTTCTTTAATTTTTTGTCGCAAACCTTTATTTGCCGCAACTCCCCCTGCAACCAAAAACATCTTCGCTCCATATTCCTCTATCGCTCGTTTACTTTTTTGTGTCAAAACATCAGTGACAGCCTCTTGGAATGAAGCGCACATATTTTCAACAATTACTTCCTCACCACGTTGCTTAGTATTATGAATAAGGTTGATTACGTGCGATTTTATACCTGAAAAACTAAACATAAAATCCTTGTTTTTATCGAGACTAGGCATTGGGTATGTCGGTCTACCTTTTAAAGCAAGCTCATCTACAAGCGGGCCACCCGGATATCCAAGGCCAAGCGTTCTAGCCACTTTATCATACGCTTCCCCAACCGCGTCATCTGAGGTTTCGCCAAGTTTTTTAAAATCATAGTGATCTTTCATGTAAATCAATTCTGTATGTCCACCGCTCACTACTAAACATACTAGAGGAAACTTTAACGAGCGTTCAATTGCATTCGCATAAATATGTCCTGCGATATGATGTACTCCAACAATTGGAATATTATTCGCAAGCGCAAAAGCTTTTGCGGCGTTTACACCAACAAGCAAACTCCCTATCAAACCTGGTCCTTTTGTGACAGCGACAAGACCGATATCCTTGCGCTCAATTTTCGCGTCTGTGATCGCTTTTTCAAACGCATAGGTAATTCCTTTTATATGTTCTCTAGAAGCAATCTCCGGAACAACTCCACCATAATCTTTATGGATATCAATTTGACTTAAAACAACGTTACTTAGTATTTTATTTCCATCTTTAGAGATAGCGACTGATGTCTCATCACATGAGCTTTCAACACTTAATACAATCATTATGTTTCACCTATCTTTCTCACCATTATAAAGGCATCTTCGCCATCTTGATAATAATTTTTCCTCGTGAAAGTTTTTTTAAATCCCAAGGATTGATAAAGTTTTATTGCTGGAGCATTTCCTTCTCGAACCTCTAATGATAGATAATTTACACTTTTTTGTTCACACAATGTGATTACTTTTTCGACAAGTGCTTTACCGATTCCTTGTTTGCGAAATGGCTCAAGGACAAAGAAATTCAATATCTCAGCATGATTAACATCAATCCGAGATCCGATATATCCCACTCTTTCATCATTCTCTAAAGCGATAAAATAGTGGGACAAAGGATTATGTTTAATTTCATTATACAACATCTGTTCTCCGAGACTATGACCAAAGATACGTTGTTCTTCTTTGAAAACAAAACGTATATCATCTATTTCCATTGCGCGTATCTTCATGTCCCACTCATTCCTTCATCAGGAGTTTGTGTTGTTTCAGTAGTGAAATTGACACCAATCGTTTCTTGTAGTAGTTCAATGGCATTAATTTCATCACTATATCGGTTTTCAAAGTCCTCCACTAATGGATTTACTTGTGCCAAATCACCAATATCAAACAGATTTACCGTAGCGCTAATACCGTTAATTTCATCAAGTGCACTTTCGTTTTCTTGGTGTTTTAAATATAGTTGTTCATATATTCCTATGTCATTATAATAATTTCTCACATCTTTCACAATATTTAGTCTGTCTTCATCAACTAACACAGAATACACTCCAAGAGTTTTTACTGTATGGGGTAATTCCATAACTTCTATAAAACGAACGGTCTCATCGGGGCGATAAGCAATAATGGCAATTGGTGTATCGATTTTTTCTTGTATGTAAGATGTAAGATAGTATTCTGTATCAAACCCCGGTCTAAACTGGTTGCTTCCGTCAACTGTCTTATATTTGCACAGCGCATCATCATATTTATATTTTGTATTTCCGATTTCAAGGTTAATAGGGATTAATAAATCATTAGAGATTGCTGTGCATCTACCAGATGGTCTAGTAAATATATCTCCCTCTACCCCCTCGACACTGATATCGTAATCAATGAGAGGGTTTAACAACATTTCTTCCACTGTCAATAACCTATCGATATTAAGCTCAACCAATTTCCCGTTCAAATCTGTCCGATACTCAATGAGCACAGTCCCATCTGGTCCAAATAATGTTCCAACTCGTCGTGGTTCAAAATTATAAATGGCTTCTTGTTTTGAACACCCACTAAGTAAAATCACCAATGTCAAAAGCATACTTATTAATAATTTTTTCATCGAAACATCCCCAATCCGCCCAATACATCATGTATCGCATCAAGTACATCGCCAGCTATTTTAATGCGAACGTATTTAATAATATCATGGTCACGACCAAGAGCTTCAATAGTATCTTCAGACCAAATCGTTCTAACATCTGGGTCAGTATAATCATCCGCTAATTTCAGTAAATTAATGGATTGTTTTTCAAGCACGTATCTTTCCAAAATATGAAACTGATCCAAAGTATCCGCTAAATCTTCGTGGGAGTTTCCTGCTTGAGAAAAAGACATTGGTATTGGCGAAACAAGTTCTCTCACCCAAATACCATCAACTAGGTCAAAGAAAATATTTTCTACAAACAGCGTATCTTCAAACGTGTTCATGGTGAAATCAGCGTCTTTGAAGCGTGTTACGTTTTTATTTTCGATAGGTGAAACTTCTTGTACAAGATATATTGTTTCATCGCTATATCCGTTTTCATGAAACTCATACTCATCATATGTACAATATCCTGTCTCACGTGTATGATAATAGTAATGTTTGTCGGAAATCTGTATAAAGCGCGGAATCGATTTTGTTGACTCAATACCACAAAAAGAAAGTTCTTCAGATGAAACAAAGCTCTGAACTACATCTTTGCTGGATAATTGAGTCGCATCAAAATCTACATAATCAAGGGCTTCAAAATAAGTAAACAGCTTGTCAATCATGAACACATCAATCTCACCGATTTGATTTGTGTGATATTGAATTATAAAGCCGTGATTAATTAGGAAACCATCTCGGTCTTTCTCGTAGTTACCACGGTCAAGAACGCCACAACCAGAAAGAAGCATAACCAAGATAACTAGTAATATTTTTTTCATTATGTCATTCCCCCTATCCAATTGTGAACGTGAGGCTTGATAATTGATCAGTAGCGTAAGTTGTCGCATCCTCCTCGATAGATGCAATTACTTGGTTTTGTAGGTTTGTCGGGTCAACTAGGGCATTAACTTCATCAATCGTAGTTTGAATTGCATCCCTAATAGTTGTTTCTTCACCTGGAGCAAGATCATCCACCGTTAGTCCAACTGAAGCTAAATATTGTGTAAAGTAATCATCTTGTGACAAGAGAGAATCAGTTTCAACTTGGTTTCTTAGCTCAGTTTCACCAAAATGATTAAAGTATGTATTCGCAAGCATGCGTGAAACAGATTCATCAACTGCCACCTGGTAAAAACTATCATATCTTACGTTATCTATATCTTCTTGAACTAAGAGCTCTGCGTAACGTGTATCGTAATAATATGTTTCTATATCGCTTAATGTGATTGGACTATACATAGTCAAGGTATAGCCAGATAGTTGTGATAAAACACTTTCAACTTGATCTACACTTAGCGTATTAATGGTGAGTGAATCTAGTGAAGTTAGTAAGTTGGTCGACGCGAAGTCCAATGTAGTTAGCGTAGTATCATTAATTATGAGATTTTGAGTTACTTGTAACGAATCGGTCCCAAATGCATTTAAATTGCTACCAATTACCGTCAAATCAGTTACTTGTCCTGTTAGTGTAAGAGAAGTAATGCTTCCTAAATCAAGCGTAACTTGATCTGCGGATAAGAATGTTACTGCGTAAGGATTTAATCCTTCATAGGATAGGGATAAAGTTCCAATAAAATCAACATTTAATGCATTTTGAGTTATGCCATTAATCGTTGTAGAAGAAGCTTGACCTGCAATAGATCGAAGTTGCGGTGAATTGATAACGATGTTTCCATTTAGCGCATCAAGCGTTAAATTACTTGCGTCCGTTGATAATGATATATTCGATGAAGTTGGTACATGTAATGTGGCATAGTTACCATCAACGCTCATTTGAATAATACCAACGTCAGATGTCAAATCAAAACTAGCGGCAAGCGTCTGTACGTCAAGTGTGGACGCAGAACTTGAAGGCACCACAAGTGAAGTTAAGGAATCAGCAATTACAGTGAAAGAGGCAGCATTAACGACTGACGCATCCAATGAAGAAATGTTATTATTTTGTAACGTTAATGCTTGCGCATCCCCAGATAAACTCATTGAACTAGCGCTAGAATTAATAGTTAGGTTTGACGATGAGGCGTCCATAGAGATAGTGCTTAGTGCATCACCTATTAACGTAATTGTTTGTACTATTGGTGCGATTATACTGAAAGAATTACTTGTCGTATGCAAGGAAAGTGCATTTACGTTTACATTCGTTAAATCAAGTAAAGATAGATTGCTTGAAATAACGTTTAAAGAATCAAAGCTAGATTCTGCTTGAATAGATAAACCTACAAAATCATCACCTGTAATACTTACATCACTAGCTTCTCCAGAAAGCGAAAATGATAGTGATGGTTTATCAACATCAATCGTTACTGAATGACCAACTATTTGTAAATTCACTTGTTCAAGCGTTCCGCTAGAAATAGTAGCATCAGCACTTCCAGATAAATCTAAAGTCGATGATGTTGTATTAACTGTAAAAGCATCACTAGATGAAGAAACAACAAGTAAATCAGTACCTAAACCTGTGATGGCATTAATACTAGCTACAGCTGAGGATATTTCTAAAACACCAATTGCGGATCCGGATACATTCAAAGATCC
>CAZZJG010000028.1:0-7852 GCA_964654395.1 uncultured Candidatus Izemoplasmatales bacterium | reverse complement strand
AATATCTTGGATGGAGCATTTAAATGCGAAAGAAGGTTTAGCCCTAATCAACGGAACGCAGGCGATGACCAGCATTGCTGCTTTAAATGTATATGATGCTCTTTTACTAAGTGAAATTAGTGATTTATCGCTGTCTCTTTCATTAGAAGCTTTGCGAGGAATTATTGATGCATACGATGATGACGCGCACGCTACACGTGGTCATTATGGGCAAAGGGAATCAGCCACAAGAGTTAGGCAGTTATTAGATGGAAGTAAACTTATTACAAAACAAGGTGAGTTGCGTATTCAAGATGCATATTCTTTGCGCTGCGCACCGCAAGTACATGGCGCCACGTTGGATGCTTTAATACATATAAAACATATAATAGAAATTGAAATGAACGCAGTAACAGATAACCCGATATTATTCCCTGATGATGATAAAGCAATTAGTGCAGGTAATTTTCACGGACAACCCATCGCTCTTTCTATGGATTATTTAGCAATTGCTATTGCGGAGCTAGCTAATATTTCTGAGCGCCGTATAGAGCGTTTAGTTAATCCACAGCTATCTGAAGGACTTCCACCATTTTTAGTGCAAAAACCAGGTATTAATTCTGGCTTCATGATTGTACAATATAGCGCTGCGTCACTTGTTAGTGAAAATAAAGCGTTCGCACATCCTGCAAGTGTTGACAGCATCCCTTCTTCTGGAAATCAAGAAGATCATGTCTCGATGGGAACAATTGGCGCTAGAAAAGCTCGCATGATTTTACAGAACACCCAAAAAGTAATCGCAATGGAAATTTTCACAGCCTGTCAAGCACTAGATTTACGAGGAAAAAGTGATATGTCTCCAATTACAAAAAAAGTACACGATACAGTAAGACAATATATTCCGTTTTTGAGTCAAGATGAGCTCATGTATCTATATATCCACAAAATGGAAGAACTAGTTCAAAATGGGACGCTCTATAACGCTATGAAGAAAGGAGAAATAAATGAATAATACAGTATTTACTTTGGACCAAATATTTGATAAATTACCTCCTAAAAAGCCTTTTGTGAAAGGAATTAGAAGAGCTCCAAAAAGGAAATTTACACTTTCGCAAAAAGAAACTGAGCTCGCTTTACAAAACGCACTGCGTTATATTCCACCAAAGTGGCACGATGAAATTATGGAAGAGTTGCTCGATGAACTCCTTGAACACGGTCGTATCTATGGATACCGTTTCCGCCCAGAAGGTAGAATATATGGTAAACCATTCGATCATTACAAAGGTAAAATAATAGAAGGAAAAGCTTTCCAAGTGATGATTGACAACAATCTTGACTTTGAAATAGCACTTTATCCATATGAACTTGTTACATATGGAGAAACAGGGCAAGTTTTTCAAAACTGGATGCAGTATCACCTTACAAAGAAATATTTAGAAGAAATGGAAGATAATCAAACACTCGTACTTCAAAGCGGTCACCCATTAGGATTATTTTCTTCACATAAAACATCACCACGCGTTATTTTGACTAATGGGTTAATGATCGGACAATTCAACGACCTTGAAAATTGGAATCGTGCAGCTGCGCTTGGAGTTGCGAACTATGGACAAATGACAGCGGGTGGGTGGATGTACATTGGCCCTCAAGGTATTGTTCATGGAACCTACTCAACACTGCTAAATGCTGGTAGATTAAAATTAGGGCTCTCCGAAGAAGCTAATCTTGCGGGGAAATTATTCGTTTCTTCTGGCCTAGGCGGTATGTCCGGTGCTCAAGGTAAAGCAATTGAAATTGCCGGTGGTGTAGGCATAATTGCAGAAGTTGATTATTCCCGCATTGAAACTAGAAAAAAACAGGGATGGGTTTCAGTTGTAACTGATAGCGCAAAAGAAGCTTTTGCTCTCGCAAGAAAAGCTCAAATAGAAAAAACCCCACTTTCTATAGCCTTTTTTGGTAATATTGTTGATTTATTAGAATACGCAATAGAAAATGACGAAGCAATTGATCTTTTAAGTGACCAAACAAGTTGTCACGCTGTTTATGATGGTGGATATTGTCCTGTGGGAATTTCTTTTGAAGAGCGCACAAAACTGTTAAATAATTATCCTGCTGAGTTTAAGCAAAAAGTTGATGAAACTTTGCATCGTCATTTTGAAGCAATCAAAGAAATTACTAAACGTGGCACTTATTTCTTTGACTATGGAAATAGCTTTATGAAGGCCATTTATGATAGTGGTGAAACAAGGATTTGTAAAAACGGGGAAAACGACCTAGAAGGCTTTATCTGGCCTAGTTATGTTGAAGATATAATGGGACCACTCTTATTTGACTATGGATATGGACCATTTAGATGGGTCTGCTTATCAGGTAAAGACGAAGATCTTTATTTAACAGATCAAGTCGCAATGCAGTGTATTAATAAAGATCGTCGTTTCCAAGACTTAGATAATTATAATTGGATTAAAAATGCTAAACATAATAATTTAGTTGTCGGAACAAAAGCGAGAATTCTCTATCAAGATGCTTATGGTAGATTAAAAATCGCACTTGCATTTAACCAACTTGTTCGTGAAGGAAAATGTGGCCCTATAATGCTTGGAAGAGACCATCATGATACCGGAGGAACAGACTCTCCTTTCCGTGAAACATCAAACATCAAAGATGGTAGTAATGTCATGAGTGAAATGGCGACACATGTCGCCCTCGGAAATGCTGCTAGAGGAATGTCTCTTGTCGCGTTGCACAACGGTGGTGGAGTCGGCATTGGGAAAGTAGTAAATGGCGGTTATGGCATGGTTTTAGATGGAAGTAAACGCGTTGATGAGATTTTAGAAAAAGCAATGCTCTTTGACGTCATGGGTGGTGTATCACGCCGAGCTTGGGCAAGAAACAATCATGCGATGGAAACTGCTGTCAAATACAACGAACTAGATAATGACTCTTATATCACGATTCCATACCTTGCAGAAACAGAAAAAATATCTAAACTTGTCGCTAAAAAGTATGTGAAAGGCGGAAAATAAATGCAAAAAATAGTTGAATGTGTTCCGAACTTTAGTGAAGGAAGAGATAAAAGAATTATCGAAGATATTGTATCAGTGTTTAAAAATGCTCCTAACGTCACTTTAGTGTCATACGAACCAGACGTTGATTATAACAGAACCGTTGTGACTCTCCTTGGCGAGCCTAGCGCCATGATTGATGCGTTAATGCCATTTGTTGGAAAGGTTTTACAGCATATTGATTTAAATAATCATAGTGGACAGCATCCTCGCATGGGAGCTGTTGATGTAATTCCTTTTATTCCGATTGAAAATATTACCATGGATGAATGCGTATCTTTAGCCAACTTGGTAGCAGAAAAGATTTGGGAAACATATCAAATACCATCATTTCTATATGCCAAAGCAGCTAAACAAAAATCCCGCATCAAATTGCCTGATATTCGCAAAGGTGAATTTGAAGGTATGAAGGAAAAAATAAAAAAACCAGAGTGGACGCCAGATTATGGAACAAACAATATTCATCCTACTTTTGGTGTAATCGGGATTGGAGCTAGAATTCCCCTTATCGCTTATAACATCGATTTAGAAACAAAAGATCTAGCAATCGCAAAAGCGATATCAAAAGCAATTCGTTTTTCTAGTGGGGGCTTCCGCCACATCCAAGCAGGCCCAGTTTTTCTAGAAAGTAGAGACCATGTACAAGTAACAATGAACATTCTTGACTATACGAAAAATCCAATCTATCGTATACTAGAAACAGTTAAGATGGAAGCTAAAAGATATCATGTATGTGTTCCATCCTGCGAGCTTGTTGGCCTCGCTCCTAAAAAAGCATTTCTAGATTCTATTAAGTACTACACTGAACGCGATAACATATCATTTAACCCTAAAATGACATTTGATGAAATAATAAACTACAGCAAACAATACATGTCATTCCGCGACCTTGATGTAAAAAAAATAATTGAAGCGAACATTAATTAATCAGGAGGTGCAAGAAAATGCTTGCAGATACGATTATTTATAATATCAAAGAAATTTACACACCACACCGCTCTTTACTTCATCGTGGGCAAGAAATGAGTCAACTTGAAGTCATCACCAATGCATTTATCGCAATTAAAGATGGCAAAATTATTGACTATGGTCAGGGAAATTATGCCAAATACATTCAAGACAACACCTATTTTCACAACGCTGAAAACGGCATCGTTATTCCCGGATTAATCGATTCACACACTCATATAGTACACGCAGGAAGCAGAGAAAAAGAATTCCGTAAAAAACTTCAAGGTGTTCCTTATCTTGAAATTTTGAAACGTGGTGGCGGAATTCATTCCACAGTTCGCAAAACTCGTGAAGCAACAGAAGAAGAGTTAAAAGAAAAAGCGCTAAAATCACTTAATGAAATGTTACTTTTTGGCGTCACAACAATAGAAGCCAAAAGCGGATATGGCTTAAACTCAGAAACGGAACTCAAAATTTTAAAAGTGATCAAAACTCTTCAAGACATTCACCCAATCACAATTAGCCCCACATACCTTGGGGCACACGCCATTCCATATGAATACCGTGATAATCATGAAGGTTACGTAAAACAAATATTACATGACCTTCCCATTATTAAAGCTAATAACCTTGCCGAAAGCGTAGATGTTTTCTGTGAATCTGGTGCTTTCACTAACGAAGAGACGAAAAAAATCTTAGAAGAAGCTAAACGCTTAGGATTTCATATTCGGATGCACGCAGATGAAATCGAGCCTCATGGTGGAGCGGGATTAGCTGTTGATCTTGATGCATCAAGCGCTGATCATTTAATGGCTGTTAGTGATGAAGACATCGCAAGACTTGCAAACAGTAAGACTGTTGCGAATTTATTACCATCAACATCATTTTATCTAGATAAAGATTACGCCCGGGCAAGAGACTTAATTGATGCTGGCTGCATCGTCGCAATTTCTTCTGATTACAATCCAGGAAGCAGTCCATCAGAAAACTTCCAGTTAACGATGCAACTGGCCGCAAACAAACTGAAAATGACACCATTTGAAGTATTAGTCGCATCTACAATAAACCCTGCATATAGTCTCGGATTAAAAGAAAAAGTAGGAAGTATTGCTAAAGGAAAACAAGCAGATATTGTAATTTTAGATGCTCCTAATCTTGACTATGTGATGTATCATTTCGGCATCAACCATACCAAAGACGTGTTCAAAGAAGGTAAACTTGTTGTTAAAAATCGAGAGTTGGTAACACTATGAGTTTTTTAAAAAGTTCACTAAATGATTTTCTAAAACAGATTGATAGTTCTTCTCCCACTCCAGGAGGAGGAAGCGCAAGCGCCTTAGCATCTTTAGTTGGTGTTAATCTCGCAAGAATGGTTGGACATGTTACAATCAAAAAAAAGTCCTTCGCAAAATTAGAAGCAAAGACACAGAAACAATTTGTAGAAGCTTTCGAAGCATTACAAGAAATCCAAGCGAAACTATACCCATTAGTTGATGAAGATGCGAAAGCATTTGATCTTGTCATGCAAGCATATCGCCTTCCGAAACAAACGCCGCTAGAAAAAGCAACCCGTATAAAAAAAGTACAAGAGGCAACTTTAAAAGCTACTGAAGTGCCTCTAACAGTTGCTAAACTATCACTCGATGCTTTGATGCTTCTACCACCAATTCTTGCCTATGGAAATAAAAACGCCCTGTCAGACGTCAAAGTTTCCATGTTAGAACTTTATACAGGAATCAAAGGTGCATTATTTAATGTTTCCATTAATTTACCTGGAATTAGTGATGGAACGACAAGGCACGCATTTGAAAAACAAATTCAATTAATAAATAAAAAACTATCAGATTTTATCGCACAACATCCAGACGTTTTCGCATAAAAAAGAGCGCATCAAATTTTGATGCGCTCTTTTATATATTGTTAGATTCTTTCACCTTTAGTATAGCACGTATGCAAGTATTCGTGTGCCTTTTTACCATATGGTTTATCAAGGAATGTTTCGTAAAGTTTCATTACTTCTTCATTTTCGTGTGATTTTCTACGTTTAGAGTTTCTGTCAATTTCATAGATGGCTTGTTGACGTTTTTTCAGTATCTCTTGATCACCATGGTGGAAAGGTTGTCCTCCACCACCAATGCATCCTCCAGGGCAAGCCATGATTTCGATTGCATGATACTCAGTTTTACCATTTTTAATATCTTCTAACAATTTACGAGCATTTCCTAGTCCATGTGCAATACCAATTTTTAAGTTTAAATCACCAATCGGAACTACTGCTTCGCGAATACCTTCAAGGCCGCGTAATTGTTCAAATTCTACTTTTTCAAGTGTTTCGCCAGTTAACATTTCATAAGCTGTACGTGTTGCAGCTTCAATTACACCACCTGTAGTTCCAAATATTGCCGCAGCTCCTGTAGATTCTCCGAGAATTGAGTCAAATGGGGTATCTTCTAAATTCGTAAAGTCAATACCTGCTTCAATAATCATATCACCAAGTTCACGTGTAGAGAGAACATAGTCAACATTATACAGCTCTTCTTTTGAAAGTTCAGGACGCGCTGCCTCTGCTTTTTTCGCTAAACATGGCATGATAGATACTACCTTAAAATTACGTGGTTCAATATCAAGTGTATCTAAGTAATATGATTTTGCCATTGCGCCAAGCATTGTTTGAGGTGATTTACATGTTGATGGGACATCTAATAGTTCAGGGAATTGGTGTTCGATAAATTTAACCCATGCTGGGCAACAAGAAGTAAGCATTGGTAGTGTTCCACCATGTTTAATGCGGTGAACTAATTCATTAGCTTCTTCGATTATGGTAAGGTCAGCACCGAAGTTAGTGTCAAACACTTTATCGAAACCAAGACGTTTAAGTGCGGTAACGATTTTACCTGTTGAAATAGAACCAGGTTCCATTCCAAACATTTCACCAAGAGCAACGCGAACAGCTGGAGCAATTTGCGCAACTACATGATGTTTGGGGTTAGAAAGTGAACGCCATACTTTATGTAACACACTCATTTCTGTCAAAGCAGCAGTTGGGCAAACAGCTACACATTGTCCGCAGTATGTACAAGAAGTATCGGCCATGTCAAGGTTAAAAGCTGGTGCTACAACAACATCGAATCCACGGTTGATGGCAGATAATACACCAACTGTTTGAACTTCATTACACATCGTTTCACAACGTCTGCACATAACACATTTTGAAGGGTCTTTTACAAGGGCAAGTGAGGACATATCGAGTGGGTAATCCATTTTTTCCCCTTCAACTGTGATGTGACGAATATTTAGTTCTTGCGCAAGACTTTGTAGTTCACATCTTAGATTTTTACGACATGTTAAACATTCAAAAGGATGGTTAGAAAGAAGCAACTCAAGGTTTGTTCGTCTTGCGCTAAGTGCTTTAACGCTGTCTGTAATAATTTTCATTCCATCATATACTTCTTCAGCACAAGATGGGACAAGATTTTCTCGACCCTTAACTTCAACAACGCAGACGCGACAAGAAGCTACTTTGTTAACAACACCAAAATCACATAGATCAAGGTGACATAACGTTGGGATATGGATACCTGCTTTTTTCGCAGCATCTAAGATTGTAGATCCTTCTGGAACATTAACATGTATTCCATTAACTGTTACGTGTACCATGACTGTACCTCCTAAGGTCTTTCAATTGCATCAACTGGGCAAGCTTCTTGTGCTTTTTTTGCTTCAGCTGTTCCAATTAGCCGTGGATCTAAAACATATTGTTGTGGATAAGCATTATTATAGCCGAGGTAAACTCCTTTTCGTTTATTTAAACTATAATTAAATTTATATGTCTTTCTAGTGAGGGCTATTTTGTGTAA